>DASWWP010000033.1:0-76353 GCA_036405915.1 Pseudomonadales bacterium | reverse complement strand
AACTCGAAGCAGGGCATCCTGAACTCGTCACGCCCGACTCGCCGAGCCAGCGTGTCGGCAGTGCGCCGCTGAGTGGCTTCACGCAGGTGCGGCATGCCGTGCCGATGTTGTCGCTCGACAAGGTATTCGACGAGGAAGACCTCAAGCGTTTCGAGGAGCGCTGCAGGAAGCGGCTAGGCATCGACAGTGGCCTGGTCTACAGCTGCGAGCCAAAGATCGACGGCGTGGCCGTAAGCCTGCTGTACGAGAAGGGCATTCTCGTGCGCGGCGCAACGCGCGGTGATGGCACCACCGGCGAGGACATCACGCACAACGTGAAAACCGTGCGCGACATTCCGTTGCTCCTGCGCGGCAAAAATATTCCAGACGTGCTCGAAGTGCGCGGCGAGATTTTCATGACGAAGAGCGGCTTCGCGGCGATGAACCGCGAGGCTGAAGGGAAGGGCGAGCGCACGTTCGTCAACCCGCGCAACGCGGCCGCTGGCACGATGCGCCAGCTCGACTCACGCATCACGGCCACGCGCCCGCTGACGATGTTCTGCTACGGCGCCGCGGTAACCGAAGGCGGCACCTTGCCGGACGAACTCGACGAGATCTTTGCGTTGCTGGGCAATTGGGGCCTGCCGCTGAATCCGCTGCGCAGCACGGTATCGGGCATTGGCGAATCCCTGGCGTATTGCCACCGGCTGCTCGCGCGCCGCAACGAACTCGATTATGAAATCGACGGCGTCGTCATCAAGGTGAATAGCGTTGCGCAGCAGCAGTCGCTAGGCATGAACGCCCGCACGCCGCGCTGGGCGATGGCCTACAAGTTTCCGGCCGAGGAAGTGGCGACGACGCTGCTCGACGTGGAGTTCCAGGTGGGACGCACCGGCACGATCACGCCGGTGGCGCGGCTCGAGCCGGTGTTCGTCGGCGGTGTGACGGTCAGCAATGCGACGCTGCACAACATGGATGAAGTGGATCGGCTCGGCGTCCGCATCGGCGACCGCGTCATCATACGTCGCGCCGGCGATGTGATTCCGAAAATCGTGATGGTGGAGCCCGGCTCCGCGGAAACTTCCGCCTTCGCCGAAGCCTCGGCGGGACAGGGCGCCAGCGCCGGTTCAGCACGAACCGTGAGACGCGACATCGCCGCACCGACGAAGTGCCCGGTATGCCAGTCACCCGTCGTGCGCGACGAAGGCGAAGTGCTGCTTCGGTGCAGCGGCGGCCCGACCTGCCAGGCGCAGCTCGAACAGTCGCTGATCCATTTCGCGTCACGCAATGCGATGGACATCGAAGGGCTCGGCAGCAGGCTCGTCGAGCAACTCGTCGCCGCGAAGCTCGTGGCAAACCTCGCCGACCTGTACCGGCTCGACCAGCCGACGCTCGAAGGCCTCGAACGCATGGGCACGAAGTCCGCGCAGAACCTGCTGGCGATGATCGACCGCAGCCGCAGCATCAGTCTGCCGCGTTTCCTGTACGCGCTCGGCATCCGCGACGTCGGTGAGGCCACGGCGCTGAATCTCTCGAACCATTTCGGCAGCCTCGAGGCGCTGATGCAGGCAAGCGAGGAAGCGTTGACGGAAGTGCCGGACGTTGGCCCGGTCGTCGCCGGTCGTGTCGCCGAATTCTTCGCCGACGCACGCCACCGCGCGCTGATCGCCGACCTGCTCGCGGCCGGCGTGAAGCCAGCGGAGCAGCAGGTTACGCCACGCGCGAGCCTGCCGCTGGCAGGCCAGACCTGGGTCGTCACCGGCACGCTCGATGCGATGGACCGCAACCGCGCCAAGGCGCTATTGCAGGAACTCGGCGCGAAGGTGGCGGGCAGTGTATCGGCGAAGACGACCTGCCTCGTCGCCGGGCCCGGCGCCGGTTCCAAGCTGGCAAACGCCGAGGCGCTCGGCGTCACGGTGATCGACGAAACGGAATTCCTCGCGCTGCTGGCGCAACATGGCCTTGGTCCCTGAGCGGTGGAGCACACCATGAAAGCGCCCTGGCTCGTTCCACTGCTGCTTGCGCTCACGGCCTGCGCCTCGTCGCCGCCAGCCAATACCGGCGACATCTGCAGCGTGTTCGAGGACCGACGCAACTGGTTCGAGGCCGCAAAACGCAGCGAGGAACGCTGGGGTGTGCCGATACCGGTGACGATGGCCTTCATCCGGCACGAGTCGGGCTTTCGCAGCCGCGCGCGCCCGCCTCGCACGCGCATCCTGTGGCTGATTCCGGGTCCACGGCCATCGAATGCCTTTGGTTACGCACAGGCGCTCGAGGGAACGTGGCGCGATTACGAACGCGCGACCGGCCAGTCCGCGAGTCGCTCGAATTTCGCCGATGCCGTCGACTTCATCGGCTGGTATAACAACATGTCGTACCGCATGAACAACATCGACCGCGGTGATGCCTTCCATCTTTATCTCGCCTATTACGAGGGCAACACGGGCTTCGCGCGCCGCAGCTACGAGGGCAAGCAGTGGCTGATCGACGTGGCCAGCAAGGTCCAGGCGAATACGAATCTCTACGAGCGGCAGTACGCCGGCTGCGAGCGCGAGCTGAGTCGCAGCTGGTACGAGCGGTTGTTCTCGTTCAACCTGGCGCCGCGCGATATGTCATCCCCGCGACACGTGGAACCTGTTGCATGGTTTGATTCCCGCATTAGCGGGAATGACGCAGATGCGGATGGCCGCGAAT
Organism: Pseudomonadales bacterium; assembly: GCA_036405915.1. GTDB lineage: Bacteria > Pseudomonadota > Gammaproteobacteria > Pseudomonadales > Pseudohongiellaceae > CAILUG01. The sequence goes on along the minus strand of DASWWP010000033.1, from coordinate 73,680 downwards.
TTCAACGCCGGTTTTCCGGACAGAAGGAGGGCGCATGAGCTGGTGGGGCAAGCTGATCGGCGGCACGTTTGGCTTCGTGCTAGGCGGGCCGCTGGGCGCGATCCTTGGTGCATCGCTCGGGCACAATTTCGATCGCGGGCTCGCCGGCATCGAAGGCCAGGAGCAACTCGGCTTCATCGATGTCGAGAAAGTGCAGTCGGCATTCTTTACGGCGACCTTCAGCATGATGGGGCATCTTGCGAAAAGCGACGGCCGCATCACGAAAGCGGAGATCGCCGTCGCCGAATCGGTGATGCAGCAGATGCAGCTGAGCGCGCAGCAGAAGAAAGTGGCGATCAGCCTGTTCGAAAAGGGCAAGCAATCGGACTTTCCAGCGCGTGCGGCGCTGCAGCAATTGCGCGAGGAATGCCATTTTCGCCGCAACCTGCTGCAGATGTTCATTGAGATACTGATTGTCACCGCGCTTTCGGACGGCGACCTGCAGCCGGCCGAACGCCAGGTACTCGACATGGCGGCAAACGGCGTCGGTTTCTCGCCGCAGGAATTCGAGAAAATCCTGCGCCGGCTGCAGGCGAGCCGGCAGATGCACGGCCAGCAGGAGAGCGCGAGCTCGCGCCTCGAGAAGGCCTACCAGACGCTCGGGATTCCAACCAATGCGAGTGAAGACGAGGTCAAGCGCGCGTACCGCCGCCTGATGAGCCAGCACCATCCCGACAAGCTCGTTGCGAAGGGGCTGCCGCAGGAGATGATGGACCTCGCGAACCGGAAGACGCAGGAAATCAAGGCCGCGTACGAGCTGGTGCGCAACTCGAAATAAACCGGACCGGTTTGCGTAAGCCGGCACGGACGCCCACGATACCAGTCAACGCGAAAGGGCCCTGACGCTGTTCAATCCTTCGCGCGGACCGGAATTAACCCCAAAAAAAAGCCCGGCCGAAGCCGGGCTTTGAGTTCATGGAAACCGAGGGCTATGTCCACAACTCGGCGTCCGGACATTCAGACTGCAGGCCCCGCGCAAAGTTCCCTTACAAGGTCCGCATTTCCAGCCCCAGTTTCTCCATGTCTTTCTGGTGCGTCTTGCTGCTGACTATGCCGATGCTGGCCTGGGCCGGGTCGGCCAGGTAGCGGCGCGTGACGTCGACGAGATGCTCGACGCTGACGTTCAGCACCTGCTGCCGGAAACGCGCACGCTGGGCCTTGTCGCGGCCGAACAGTTCGTTGTGGAAGGCCTGCTTGGCCGAGCCTGCCGGCGAGGCCGGTTTGTCGAGGCTCGAGATCACGCCGAGGATCGCTTCCTCGAGCGGCGCGTATTCGTGCTGCGTCGTCAGCACCCAGTCGATGGCGCGGCGGAAATCGTCGAGCGTGTCGCACAGGCGAGGGTCACGGTACGAATAGAAGCGGAACGTGGCCGAGCTGGAATCCTGCGAGGCGCCGCCGCCGTACGCGCCACCCTGTTCGCGGATCGCACGATGCAGGAAGCCGTTGCGCAGGAAGCCGCCGAGCACGCTCAGTGCGGCCGCATCCGGATGGCTCGACGGCACCGTCGGGAAGGCCATCGCGCAGAAGTTCACCTGCGTGCTCGTCATCCAGCCCTGCAGCGCACGTTCGCGCACGCCCGGCAGGCCGAACTTGCCCTGCGTGCCGGCTGGTGGCTGTGTCCAGGTCCGTTCGAGCGCCTGCAGCAGCTTGCCTTCCTCGCTGGCTTCGGCGATCAACAGGGCCTGGCGTTCGCCGCCGAGGATTTTCTCGTGCAGTGCGGCCATCGACGCGGCGAAGTCGGCGAGGACGGCTCTGTCGTCGAGGCTTTTCACGAGTTCCTTGAAGCTTTGCAGGCCGGCGAGGCCACTCGTGCGATAGCTCAGTTCCGACAGCGGGCACATGCGGCTCGTCGCCGCGCCCATCGCGAGGCTGTGCCCCTGGCTCGTGATGCCCTGTTCGCGGCGGCCGAGCACCTGCTCCATCAGTTCGTGGATGCGGTCCAGTTCGTCGAAGCGGCAGCCATGCAGCGTGTCATGCAGCAGCTGCGTCAGTTCGGTCTGCTTGCGGTACAGCGCCTTGCTGGACAACACGAGGTAGCCCTGCACCTGCTGTTCGTCGTCGATGCGGTTGCGCATCGAGGAATACGCGGATATGCCGCCGCTGACGGCCGCCTGCAGCGCCTGGATGTCGAGATACGAACGCTTGCCGATACCGACTTCCGACAGGCAGTTCGTGTAATGCGAAAGCAGTGCGGTTTCGTCGGCGTCCAGCAGCGGCAGGTCAAGCAGGATCTGCTGGTAGCTGATGCCGTTCGTACCCTGCGCGTAGAAGCACACGGGCAGCTCGGCGTCGCCGAACCACTCGCCGGTGGGCCACTTGATGTCGGCAGGCACGTCGCTCAGTTCGACCTTCGGCAGGATCGACACGTCGGGCTGGCTGTTCTGGCGCTCCTGCAGTTCCTGCGCCTGGCGCACGATGCGTTCCTTCTCTTCCGCCGTCAGCCTGTTCTTGATCTCGGCGAGCCGTGCCTTTTCGCGCGCGGCCGCCTCCGTCGACAGCTTGTCGTCGGGATGCACGGCGAGCGTCAGCCGGTGCGGGTTGTCGAGCAGCAGTTCGCGGATCAGGTTCGGAATGTACTGCGGGTCCTTGATCGCTTCCTTCAGCTGGTCGAGCACGGGGTCGATGTCGAGCAGGTCGATCGGATCGCCGCGATGCGTGGCCGATGACAGCGCTGACAGGATCAGCTGCAGGCCGTACGGGTACGAATCGCCGCTGATTTCGCGCTGGTGCAGTTCGAGCATGTGCAGGGCGGCTTCGACCTTGTCCTGGTCTATACCTTCATCGGCAACCTTGCGCAGCGTGTCCAGCACGAGGTCTTCGACGGCCTGCGTGCTGTCCTTCGCGCAACCTTCGAGGCCGCAGATGAAGCTCATTTCGCGGAACGAATCCTCGAGCCCGCACAGCGATGACGGCGAGCGGCCGAGTTCGGACGTTTCCAGCACCTGCATCATCGGGCTCGCGCTGTTGTCGAGCAGCACGGCACTCAGCAGCTGGGCCTTGTACAGGTCGATCAGGTTCGTGCTCTTGCCGAGCAGCCACGCGACGAGCACGTGCGACTTGTCCTCGATGTCGTCTTCGTCGAGCGGGTAGCGCGCTTCGACACGACGCGGCGCATCGAAGCGCTGCTCGTCGTCCACTGCGATGTGCACGTCGAGGCGTTCGAACTCCCGCAGTGCGAGTTCCTCGAACTTCTTCTGATGCTCGCGCGCGGGAATGTCGCCGTAAGTCATGAAGATCGCATTGCTCGGGTGGTAATGCGTCTTGTAGAAATCGCTGAGCTGCTGGTAGGTCAGGTCCGGAATGTTCGCCGGTTCGCCGCCGCTGTTGTAGTGGTACGTCGATGTCGGGAACAGCTCGCCGGTAAGCACCTGCCAGATGTACGAACCGGGCGAGCTCATCGCGCCCTTCATTTCGTTGAACACCACGCCCTTGAATTCGAGCTCGCTGTCCGGATTGCTCATCTCGCTGAACTCGAGGCGGTGCCCTTCCTGCATGAAATCCAGTTCGTTGAGGTTCGAGAAGAACACCGCGTCGAGGTAGACCTCGAGCAGGTTGTTGAAGTCCTTCTGGTTCTGGCTCGCGAATGGATATGCGGTCCAGTCGCTGCTCGTGAACGCGTTCATGAAGGTGTTCATCGAGCGGCGGATCATCATGAAGAAGGGATCGCGCACCGGAAAACGGCGGCTGCCGCACAGCGCCGTGTGCTCGAGGATGTGCGCGACGCCGGTCGAGTCCATCGGCACGGTGCGCAGCGCGACGAGGAACACGTTTTCCGGATTGTCGCTCGCGAGGTGGAAGTGAACGGCGCCGGTCGCGCGGTGTTCGTATTCCTCGACGGTGAGATTCAGCGTCGGCAGGAAGCGGCTGCGTTTGAAGACGAATGCGGGATGAGCATGGCTCGTCCCGGTCGTGGCGGTATCCGTGACGGACGAAGAAGCGGATGACGATGTCGAATTCGGAGCGCCGGATGGCTGCATCGGACTGGTTTTCCTGTACTGAAGAGGCGTGTTGGCTGGCATGCTAATTCGGATCGGAAACCAGCACAATCTGGCAAATTCCCGTAAAATGCGCGGCCTTGCCCATGGCCATTGCGCCTGCCGAAAATGGCTTGATTTACGGCACGGAATCGACGCGATTCTTCAGCACCGCCCGTCAACATTTCAGGAAACCCGATGAGCTCTACCAATGCCAACAGAACAGCCGTGCGTGTCGGCTGCGTGCAGTGGCGCATGCGCCAGTTCAGTTCCGCCGACGAGTTCCTGCAGCAGGTCGAAATGCAGGCGCGCGCCCTGGCCTCGTACAAGTGCGACGTAGCGCTGTTCCCTGAATTCTTCAGCGTGCCGTTGACGGGCCTGTGGCCACATCTGGAAACGCTGGATGCGATGCATGAACTGGCGAAGCTGACGCCGGAACTCGTGCAGCAGATCGCGCGCTTCGCGTCGAAGCACCGCATCAACATCATCGCCGGCTCGATGCCACTCGTCGAAGGCGGCAAGCTGTTCAACGTAAGCTGCCTGTGCCGGCGCGACGGCCGCGTCGAAGTGCAGTACAAACTGCATCCGACGCCGGGTGAAGTGGCCGACTGGCAGATGCAGGGCGGCCAGGCGCTGCGCACCTTCGATACGGACTTCGGCCGCATCGGCATCCTGATCTGCTACGACGTCGAATTTCCCGAACTGCCACGCATCCTCACGGAGCAGGGCATCGACATGCTGTTCGTGCCGTTCTGGACAGACAGCAAGGCTGGCTATCTTCGCGTGCGCCTGTGCGCGCAGGCGCGCGCGATCGAGAACGAATGCTACGTCGTGGTGGCAGGCAGCGTCGGCTGCATGCCGGAGATCGGCTGCCTCGACAACCAGTACGCGCAGTCGGCCGTGTTTTCTCCATCGGACATCGGCTTCCCGCACGATGCAATCGTCGCCGAAGCCACGCCGAACCTCGAAACGACGCTTGTCGCCGACCTCGATATCGCGCGTTTGCGCCACCTGCGCACGGCGGGCTCGGTACGCAACGGCGCTGACCGCCGCCGCGATCTCTACAAGATCGAGTGGATAGGAAAAAAATAGGCTGCCAAAAGTTTTTTTTTGGGTAGAATACGCGCCCGTTCGCCCCCCAATACGCCGGTATAGCTCAGTTGGTAGAGCAGCGCATTCGTAATGCGAAGGTCGTAGGTTCGACTCCTATTACCGGCACCACTTCCCAGTAAGCATCAGCATCGGTTCCTGTTCTCCAGGCAGCTGCAGTTGCGCGCCTGCCTGATTCAATCAGGCATCGGCATTCCGGCCCACTGATGGATGTCCTCGAGGATCGCCCTGACGGATTCCGGTCGATCTTCTCCGGCAAGGTCACTGTTTGGCGCGTATCCCTTCAGGTAGTTCGCGTAGCAGAGATTGCGATAGGAAGGACGGAAGGTCGCCATCAATTCCTCAGGCAGGGTCACGCTCTGGCCCGGAATCGCCGGCACGAATTCGTCGCGGCGATAAATGCATTCGAAACTTGCGAGGCGCCATGTCCCCGCGCGCTGTTCGACGCGGTACAGCATCAGGCAGTGTGCTGAAAGCGTGAAGTCCTTTTCTTCGAGTTTCACCGGAATGTCGATGATGCCGGTCAGGCTCGCAATCGCACGCGTGCCGTTCAGCGTGACATGCACGGGGCCGAGACGGTGCTTCGCGAGATGGCCGCGCGCGGCCATGTCCTTCGAACCTTCGACGAAGTCATGGGCATTGCCCTTGAACCAGCTGATCGCGACGAAGGCATCCGGATGGAAGCAGTCGCGCATGCGGTTCCAGAAGCCGAGGTCGCGGCTTTCGCGTTCGCGGACGACGAGTTGCGTGATGGCGATGATGGCGTCCGTGGTTTGCATGCAAGCTGTTCCTGTTTTGTTTTCGATGTATCCACCTCCGCCAGGGCTGCGGCGGGACCGGTTGCGCGCAGCGCTGGCGAGGGCCGGAAAATCACTCCGCGGCGAAGCAGTAGAACAGGCCGTCGCCACCGGTGGCAATCAGCGCTGCCTGGCTGCAGCCGCGCGAGTCGTGCGTCGAGTTCCAGTTCGCGAAGTCATGGTGGCCGAGGCGGACCTTGTTGCCAGTTTCGGCATTGCTCGTCCAGTTGTTGCAGGTCATGTCGCCGTCGCTTTCCGCGTATGCGGTGCCGTCCTGTTTCGAACCGGTCATGATGTCGTGGCGGTTCGGGAAGTAACCGCTGCCCGGGATGAAGCGTCCGCGCTCGTCGAGCGTGTTCACGAAACCGAGGCGGTTGTCGATGCTGTGTAGTGCATCGATGTTGGCGGCAATCTGCGCGCCGCGAGCGTTGAACCACGGACCGCTGCCGATGCGATCGCGCGCGTTGACGGCATTGGCACCCTGCGTGCTGAGGTACGCACGCCATGTGCGGTCGCCGGCGCCCGCGGCTTCAGCGCGTGCCTGGCAAATCGCGTCGGCGCCTTCGATGCCGCCGAGGTTGCCGCCATCGCCCGAGCCTGCGCTCGTCACGAAAAAGGACATCGGGCCCGTTTGTCCCTGGGCAATTACGCCGCCGCTCAGTACGGTTGCGAGTACGAGTCCGCCGATCATCAGCTTGTTCTTGTTGCGCATTGCGTAGTCTCCATGTGCGAGAGTTGTGGTTGCTGCCGACGGGACTCTATTACAATCGAGAATCGTTATCAAAAGGTGAACACCCGTGCCGGCTTTGTCCCGCTTTGGTCTGCGCTACACCGGGAAATCCGGCATCGTCGCGCTGATGGACGACCTCGGTTCCGCGCTGCGCGCGAACCCCGACATGATCATGATGGGTGGCGGCACGCCGGCACGCATCCCCGCGGCCGAGCAACTGTTCCGCAGGCATCTGCAGGAAATCGTCGCGGATCCCGAGCGGGCCTTCTCGCTGCTGGGGCGCTACCAGGAGCCGCAGGGCGATCCCGATGTGCGCGCCAGAGTCGCGCACTTGCTGCGTAACGAATATGGCTGGCAGCTCAGTGCTGCGAACGTTGCGATCACGAATGGCGGACAGTCGGCCTTCGCGATACTCGCGAACATGCTGGCTGGCGACTGTGAAGCACGGCGGCGCGTGATCCAGTTTCCGTTCGTGCCCGAATACCTCGGCTACGCCGACGTCGGCCTCGGCGACGATTTCTTCCGCGCGACCCGGCCGTTGATCGAAACCCTGCCGGACAACTTCTTCAAATACCACGTGGACTTCGCGGGCCTGCGGATCGACGCCGACGTCGGCGCGCTGTGCGTCTCGCGCCCGACGAACCCGAGCGGCAACGTGCTCGGTGTCGACGAATTGAAAAAGATGGATGGACTCGCGCGTGCGAAGGACGTGCCGTTCATCATCGATGCGGCATACGGCGCGCCGTTTCCCGCAATCGAGTTCGGCGCAGCCGAGGCGTACTGGAGCGACAACGTGATCCTGATGCTCAGCGTGTCGAAGCTCGGGCTGCCCGGTTTGCGCGGCGGCCTGCTGGTCGCGCGCGAGGAGGTCGTGCAAGCCTTTGCCTCGGCGAACACGATCCTGAACCTTGCGAGCGGTAACGCCGGACCAGCACTGCTCGACAGCCTGCTGCGTACGCGCGAACTGCTGCCGCTGTGCCGCGATACGATCCAGCCGTGGTACCGCGAACGCCTCGCGATCGCCGTCGACTGCCTGCGCGCCGAACTCGGCGACCTGCCGTACGCGCTGCACCGTCCGGAGGGCGCCTTTTTCCTGTGGCTCTGGCTGCGTGACCTGCCTGGTGGATCGCTGCGCCTGTACCAGGCGCTGAAGGACGCGGGCGTTCTCGTGATTCCCGGCGATACCTGTTTCTTCGGCCTGGACGCACCGTGGGAACATGCGCAGCAATGCGTGCGCATCTCGTACGCACTCGACGCATCGCAGCTGCGTGCCGCCGCAAGGATCATCGGTCGCGTCGCACGCAGTCTTTACGCATAACCATTCCGCACTTTATTTTTTCGTCGGCCTTGCACCGATAGCGTCCACGCGTGCTCGAGAATGTGCCGGTTTGCGCGCACTGCCTCGGTGCGGCAACGTGAAATAGCCCGTTTTTACTGGAATTTAACGCGGAATTTTTTCTGGCATCACGCTTGCTTGGGATGATGGCGACAGCAGGGAAGCTGTCTTGGATCAACAGGGTGTTCGTGTTGCAGACGTGGGGAACGTCGCATTGCAGCACGGATTGCATCTCAATCTGGAGTGAGAGCGGGCACATTACCCAGTGCCAGTCTTGCATCCACCTTGGGTTGAAGTTTTGTGCAGTCTAACTTTCAAACTACAGGTGACCCTCATGAAAAAGCTTTTGATTACCTCGCTGCTGGCATTAGTCGCCATCAACGCCCAGGCCGACGCACCACAGCTCGTGAATGCCGACGGTTCCGAACTCAGCGCGATCTGCATCGCTGCCATCACGTCGCGTGAAGCGATGTACGACAAAGCCGCCGAGCTCGGTGTGCGCAACTTCGAGCCGGGCGAAATGCGCTGCAACGGGCAAACGATTTCGCGTTTCATCAGCATCCATCGGGCAATGGCGACAGTCGGGGACGCGCCGGCCGGTTTCGTCTTCAGCAAGTCTGACGACACGCCGGTAACCGAGCTGTGCATGGCGGCGATTCGTTCCGAGCAGGAATACCGTGCCGTGAAGGCGCGGCTGTTCGCCGACGAAGATGGCATCGAAGCCGAAGTGCGCTGCAACGGCATGAGCCTGGCGAACTTCGCACGCCGGTATCGCACGGCCGTGTCGACGGTGTCGCTGCGTTGATGACGGCCCGCGCAGGCTCGGCATTTCCGTGCGAGCCTGCGCTTCCTCGTTGCCCTTCGTTGCGTTGCCTTGTTCGGTCCTATCTGCGTCGTCTGCAGAGGCAAGTCAGTTGTACGTGAAAACCTGCTTCTGGTGATGCAGCGTCAGCTTCGTGCTCGGCGCCGCTTCGGTGCGTCCGATCACGCGTGCATCGATGCCGAAGGACTTCGCGGCAGCGATCACTTTCGCCGTCTTCTTCGGCTCGCAGTACACTTCCATGCGATGGCCCATGTTGAAGACCTTGTACATCTCCTTCCATGCGGTACCCGAGGCTTTCTGGATTGCCTTGAAAATCGGCGGCACGGGGAACAGGCGATCCTTCACGAAATGGGTCTTGTCCGCAAATTTCAGGCACTTGGTCTGGCCGCCGCCGGAACAGTGGATGAGTCCCTGGATCAGGCCCGGATGTTCGTCGAGCAGTTTGTAGATCACCGGCGCGTACGTGCGCGTCGGGCTCAGCAGCGCTTCGCCGACTGACAACGTCGAGCCAGGCAGCGCTTCGTCGAGTTTGTACGGGCCGCAGTACATCAGCTTGCGGTCTACGTTCGGATCGAAAGACTCCGGATATTTTTCGGCGTAGTAGTGCGACAGCAGTTCATGGCGCGCACTCGTCAGTCCATTGCTGCCGATGCCGCTGTTCTCGGCCTCCTCGTACGTCGCTTGGCCGGTGGAGGAGAGGCCCACGATCGACAGGCCGGGACGGATGCCGCCTGCGATCACGTCCTTCTTCTTCATGACGCAGACCGCGCAGCTGTCGACGACGATCGTACCGGTGAGGTCGCCGACATCAGCGGTTTCACCGCCGCCACTGTAGATGTTCACGCCGAAGCCGCGCAGCTGCGCGAGGAAACGTTCGGTGCCGTCGATCAGCGTGCCGATCACTTCGCCGGGGCAGTTGAGCGCGTTGCGGTTCACGGTGTTCGAAATGAGGATGCGGCCGTTTACGCCGACGCACAGCAGGTCGTCGAGGTTCATGACGATCGAGTCCTGCGCGATGCCGCGGAAGACAGACGGGTCGCCCGATTCCTTGTACGAGAGGTACGCGATGATCGACTTCGTGCCGCTGCCATCGGAATGGATGATGTTGCAGTTGTCCGGCACGCCGGTGAGGTAGTCCTCGGTGATTTTGCAGAAGGCATTCGGGAACAGGCCACGGTCGAGCGAGTCGACGACCTTGTGTACTTCCTTCTTGTCCGAGGACACGCCCCTGGCCTGGTAGCGGCCGCCGCTGTCGTTCACGCCGGCAACGACGTAACCGCTGCGATTGTGCGCCGTGATCAGGCTGCGGAATTCGAGCTGGCGCAGCGCTTTCGCAACAGTGTTCGTTGCGAGCTTGTGCGACGTGGCGAGCGCGCGTATCGAAGGCAGCCTGGTGCCCGGCGCGAGTTCGCCGGTGTTGATCAGGAAGTGGATCTGGTCGACCAGTTGCTGGAACGCGGGCGTAGCGCTGGTGCTGTCGATTTTCAGGTTGAGCTTCATGGGCGGCCTCCATCTGTAGCAAGGGCATGATACAGATGGCGGATTGGCGCGGCAAAAGGTTTTTGCCGGAGTGCGTGTATCGCCGGGCTGTCATCGGGTAAGGGTTTACCCACCGGCGAAGACAGCAGGCGATGTCACGCCAACGCGGCGAGTACGCGCGCGGGCGTGAACGGGAACGTGCGCATGCGGCGGCCCGTCGCGTCGAAGAATGCATTCGCGATCGCCGCTGCCGCAGCCGCCATCACTTCCTCGCCGGCGCCGAGAGGCGCTTCCTGCAAGCGCTGCACGATGACTGGCGTGACGTCCGGACAGTCCGCGATGCGCAGGATCGGATACGTGTTCCAGTCGAGGCTCGTGACGCTCTTCGTGTCGAACGTGACTTCCTCATGCAGCATGCGGCTCGCCGTCTGTACGAGCTGGCCGATGACCTGGTTCTCGACGTTCGACGGATTCACGACGAGGCCGGCGTCGATCGCGCCGTATAGATGCAGGATGCGCACGGCGCCGGTTCGCGTGTTTACCTCGATCTCCGCGACTGCGCCGCCCCATGATGCGAGATGCGTGCCGAGGCCGATGCCGCGCCCACGCACGACATCGCCGGAAGCACCGTTCGCTGCCGTGGAATCTGCGGAGGCAGCATTTGCCCGCCGCGGCTGCCAGCTGGAAGCGGAGGCCGCGGCTTCGAGCACGCCCAGCCAACGCTCATCAGCGATGTTCGTGCGCCTGAACTCGAAGGGATCGACACCGAGCTGGTACGCGAGGTCGTCGATCGCCTGTTCCGACACGAAAGCCATCGCGAGGTCGAGCGGCGAACGCAGCCAGGCGCCCTTCAGGTAGTCGAGGCCGTCGACGTGATGGTTCAGCAGGCGGATGTTCGGGATCCTGTACTGGCCGCCGAGCACGAGCGGATTGATCTGCTGCGCGGCCATCGCCGGCCATTCGGACGCGGCGACGCCGTTGGCGCTTTGCAGTGTCGTGTCGACCAGGCTCCAGTGGTGCTGCCAGCCTTCGTATTCATAGCTCAGCAGCTTGCCGTCATTGTCTGCGGCAGCCTTCACCTTGCCGATGTGCGCGGGTCCGTACGTGTCCCAGCCGTGTTCGTCCCAACGCATGAATTGCACGCGTACCGGCGTGCCGGCGAGTTGCGACATCACGGCCGCGGCCTGCGCCGCATCGTCCCAGCACGAGTGGCCAAACGTGCCGGCGCCTTCGTGATACTGCACGCGCACTTGCGCGGCATCGAGGCCCAGGAGTCCGGCGATGCTGTTGCGCGTGCCGTAGATGTCCTGCGTCGAGCACATCACGAGCGCGGTGCCGGAGCGCACGTCCGCGAGCGCGCAGTTCGGCGCAAAGGGCACGTGCGCCTGGTACGGCAGGTTCGCTGCGAACTCGGTTTTGACCGGCGCGCCGGCATATGCGCCCACGTCGCCTTCTTCACGCGCGACGCGATCAGTCGTGGCGGCGGCTTCCATCCTTGAGTACAGGTTGTCGCTGCCGGGCAGCGAGGCTGGCTGTGTCCATTCGACGCGCAGCTGCTCGGCCGCGCGCACCGCATCCCACTCGCGCGGCGCGACGACGCCGACGAAATTGCCCTTTCGCAACACGCGCGCGCCCAGGATGTGCGCGATCGAGCTGTCGTCGATCGAGACGACCTGCACGCCATCGCGATACGCGCCCTGGCCGCGTGGGCGCACGATGCGCCCGTGCAGCATGCCGGGCAGGCGCTGGTGCTGCATGTACGCATAGGTGCCTTTGGCTTTCAGCGGAATGTCCTTGCGCCTGACTGGCTGCGCAACGAGGCGATACTGGTCCACCGGTTTCACGGGCGCGTTACCGGTGAATGCGAGTTCGAAGCGCTGGTCGCCGATCAGTTCGCCGTAAGTCGTGAACGCGGCGTCGTCGCCGCCGGCGGTGACCAGGCCGTTGTCGACGCGCAGGTTCGCCACTGGCACCTGCAGGCGCTCGGCCGCCAGCGCTAGCAGGTGCTGGCGCGCTTCGGCGGCCGCGCGCTGCAACTGCGGCTGGCCGAAGCGGATCGCACGGCTCGAGTACGTGCCGCCCTGGTTCGGCGTGACGTCCGTTTCGAGCGTAGCCGAGCTGACCTGGTCCATGCCGAGATCGAGTTCTTCCGCCGCGACCTGCAGCAGCGCGGTCGATGCACCCTGGCCGAGTTCGGCGAAGCCGATGTAAATCGTGGCAGTGTTGTCGGCATGGATCGCGATCCAGCTGTCGACCTGCTGAAGGTCAGGGCCCGGCGGACGCGGTGCCTGTGCTTGCGCGGGCACGGGTGCGAATCCGAACGACACGACTAGTGCGCCGCCTGCTTTCAGCAGGTCGCGGCGCGTAATGGCCAGTGGTTCGCGTTTCGTGCCGGCGCTCATGCTGCACCTCCCATCGCGTCGGCCGCCTTGCGAATCGCGCTGAGCAGGCGAGGATACGTGCCGCAGCGGCACAGGTGTCCATTCAGCGCGGTGCGAATCTCGTCGTCGGACGGTGCGGGATTGTTGCTCAGCAGCTCTGTGGCCTTGATCAGCATGCCGTTGTAGCAATAGCCGCACTGGATGGCCTGTTCGTCGATGACTGCCTGCTGCACAGGCGTGTACTGCGGCACGCGCGTGAGGCCTTTCGCTTCGGCGTACAGCGCAGGCAGGCCTTCGAGCGTCGTGATGCGCCTGCCTGCGACCGCCGACAACGGTGTCACGCACGAACGCGTTTCGACGCCGTCCACGAGCACCGAACAGGAGCCGCACTGTGCGAGTCCACAGCCGAAGCGAGGGCCCTGCAACTGCAGCTCATCGCTCAGGACATACAGCAGCGGGGTATCGGGACTCGACGTGACCGCGACGTCGGCGCCGTTGAGCAGCAGGGTAGTTGGGGCGGTGGATGCCTGGTCGGCCATGGCACGTTCCTCGGGTGGCGTGCCGGCATACTAGCAACAACGAACGGGCCGATTCAAAACGGTACCGCGCCGGGTGCCACGCGAGCACGGCCGCAGCCGGCATCGCGCCGATGAAGTCCGGCCGGCTCGTTCCGATCGCCGTCAGAAACCGCGCTGGTCCTGGATGTACGTGGTCGCGGACTGGCGCAGCGAGTCGGCCGAGCTGCAGCCGGCGACGTCGTCGTAGTCGAATACGTTGACCTGCGTCTGGCCGTCCGCATAGTTGCGCAGCACGATGCTGACGTGCTCGCCGCTGGCGAGGGACTTCAGCGTCGTGCCATAGTCGCACAGCGTCGTGAAGATCAGTGCCGTCTGTTCCCCGCGCACGGCTTCGAAAGCGGCCCGGCGCTCGGCCTGGTATTCGCTTTCCAGCTGCTGCATCGCATTCACGTCAGATTGGAACTCGTCGCTGAGCGTGGCGATGGTGGCGTTCAGTTCGTCGATGCGTGCCTCGTAGTCGGTATCAGGATCGCGGCGCGCCTCGCGCTGCAGTTCACGCACTTCGCGCTGCGCATCACGCAGTTCCTCCTGCCGGTCGCGCACCTGCTGGCCCATGTCATCGAGTCGCTCGCGGTATTCACGCTCCTGCTCGTTCATCGCGCGGCCGAATTCCCCGTCGTCGAAGTCGAAGTCGAAGTCGAAGTCGAAGTCGAAGTCATAGTCGAAGTCGTTGCTGCCATTGAAAGGCGGTGCGGCCTGTATCGCCTGCAGCGCGTTCGAAATCTGGTTGAGATCGAAACCGGGACCGACGTACACGCCGGAGCCGTTCAGATGGAACGTGAACACCATGCCCTGGCCGGCAAGGTACAGCGCCTCTGGTGGCCCCACGCGAAAACCGTCACGCCGGCCGTCGTCGTTCACGGCGGCGGCGAAGATGTTGCGCATGATGCCGACTTCGCGCAGCGTAGCTTCGGGAACAGGATTTTGCTGCGCACGTACGAGGGCCGTGGTGCCTGCGAGGCTGGCGGCGGCGATGCCGACTGCTGCCAACTTCGCGATCTCGAGAATGTTCATCGCTCAATTCCTCCGGAGAAGGGCTGCATTTTGCAGCAGCGCGTTCAGGTACTGGTTGTTTTCGATCTGGTCGCTCGCAAGCGACGTAAGCTGGCTGTTGAAGTCCTGGCGGTCCTCTATCCGCTGCGATTGCCAGCTCGCCATCAGCAGGCCGAGTTCCTGCCGCCGTTCCGTGCGCGCGGTTTCCTGCCAGCGTGAGAACAGAAGCTGGCTGGCGACGAGTTGGTCGGCCGTGAAGTCGGCGAGCCGCGCGTCGAGCAGGAGTTCCTGCGCGGCGGCATGGCGTTCGAGTTCGGCGGCGACGAGTGCCTGCACGCGGCTTTCGGTCTGCGCCCCACCGAAGCTGATCAGCAGACCATTTGCCGTGCTCACTTCGACGCGCAGCAGCACGAGCACGATCGCGACGATCGACGCGGCCAGCGCGCTCCAGGCCGGCCAGGAACCGCGCGGCTGCCGTGCGGGGGCAACGGCGAAGCGCGCACGGTTCCAGTCCGGTACAGGGTGGTCGCGCCAGCTGCCTGCGAGCGCCTGGAACTCGACAGCCTGTGCATGGATGTCGCGGCAGTACGCGCAGTGCTGCAGTGCGTCGTCGCAGCGCGCACGCACGGCAGGCGGCACCTTGCCTTCGATGTAGTCGCATACGTGCGCGGCAAGTACTTCATGATCACACGACATGGCGTTCCTCCAGGTTGTCTTTCAGCTTCTGCAGGCTCGCATACAGGCGGCTCTTGACCGTGTTGACCGGCGTGCCGGTCTGCAGCGCGATTTCCTCGAACGTGCAGTGCTGGAAAAATTTGAGCTCGACGACGAGCCGCTGTTCGGGCGGCAGCATCTGCATCAGCGTGCGAACGCGCTGGTTTGCGTCATGCTGTTCGTAGACGCTGTCGGGATTCGCGTGGTCCGGCGCCTGCCACTGCAGCACGGCGGCATCGGCAGCATCGTCGGTGCTCAGCTTCGGCGAGCGCTGGCGCGTGCGCAGCAAATCCATCGTCTTGTTGGCCGCGATGCGCATCATCCAGCCCTTGAACTGGCCCTCCTGGCGGTACGAGGGCAGGTGGCGATACACCGCGATGAACACCTCCTGCAACAGGTCGCGCGCATCGTTCGGGTTGCGCGTCATGCGTAAACAATAGTTGTAGACCATCGTTTCGTGGCGGCGCACGAGCCGTTCCCAGCTGCGCTGGGAACCGTCCAGTGCCTTGCTGATCAGGGTTTCGTCACTCGCGCTGGGGAACAGCATCATCCGGTCCCGAAAGGGCTTTGGGGATTATAGACGCCGGCTGTCGTGAAAAAGTTGGGTGAAAAGGACAAGGGCAAGAGGCGGATCAGCTATGCCGAATCGACGGTGAGACCTGAAGCGGAAGCGAGGCGTAGAAGAAAGCGAAGGGCGTGGGCGAGGCGAGGTTGAAGGCGAGGGCGAAGTGAAGGCGAAGGAAGAGGAAGTAACACGGGCCTACGTGCCGCCGAGGATCTCGTCGAGTCCGGAAACCTGCACGAACGCGCGCGTGAGCTCTTCCTTGAACAGGTCCTGGCCGATGAACACGGGACCGGGCTGGTTGATGATCGAGATGTTGATCGTGCCCATGACGGTCTGGAACGCGAACGTGATGCTGCGGACTTCCTTTTCCGTCAGAGGACGCCGGATTTCCTGTTCGACGCGGGCGGTGAAGCGGTCGAGGTTTTCGCTGAAATGCTGTCGGAAGGGTTCCCACAGCGCCGGGTCGCGCAGTGTGCGGCGGATCACCGCGCGCCAGAACACGTGGTGGTTCCAGTAGTAGTCGACGATGTTGGAGATCAGGTCCGGTACGAGGGCCTCGCGCGCAAGTGTTTCCACGAGGCACTTCTGCGTGGCGGTGCGCCGCTCGAGGTGGCGTTCGATCAGCGCATCGAAGAATTCATCCTTGCTGCGGAAGCGTGCGTAGAAGGCGCCTACCGAATATCCGGCAACGCGCGCGAGGTCGAAAATCGAGATGTCTTCGATGTCACGTTCGACCAGCAGCTTGAAGCCCGCTTCGATCAGTGCGTCATACGTGATCTGGCCGCGTTCCTGTTTGATGGCGAGCTTGCCGGCGGCGGTGGCGGAGGGATTCTTCGATGCACCAGAGGCGCTCGTACTGGCGGCGCCGCTGTTAGCGTCGGCGCCGGCGACTTCGGGCTTTTTCACGAACGGTGGAATTCCGGTATCTGCGGCTGCGGCAACCTTACTGACATGACCCTGCTTTTACAAGCCGCGGGGCCGCACTGCCGCGTTCTCCACATTGCGCGCGGACCTGTAGTACATTTGCCGAAACCTGGCAGGCGGGCACCCCATGGCATCGAAGCTGTTCATCACGAAGTCCTTCACGTCCATCGAGAACGAACACCGCAATTCCCAGCTCAAGCGCGCGCTAGGTCCATGGCAACTCACGGCGCTCGGCGTCGGCGGCACGATCGGCACCGGCATCTTCGTGCTGACCGGCCTCGAAGCCGCCTTGCACGCGGGCCCCGCCATCGTCATTTCCTTCATCATCGCCGGCATCGGCTGCCTGTTTGCCGGCCTGTGCTACGCCGAGTTCGCGTCGATGGCACCGGTGTCGGGCAGTGCGTATACCTATACTTATGCAACGCTTGGCGAATTCGCCGCGTGGTTCATCGGCTGGGACCTGTTGCTCGAATACATGTTCGCGGCGGGGACGGTGGCGGTCGGGTGGGCGCGTTACTTCGGCGCCTTCCTCGAACTGTTCGGTATCACGCTGCCGCCGGAACTGACGGCAGCGCCATTCGCGAGCCCGAACGGCGTCGCGATCGAGTTGACGGGCAGCATCCTGAACGTGCCGGCGATGATCGTGACCTTGCTCGTCACGTGGGTGTGCGCGATCGGCATCAGCCAGTCGTCCGCTTTCAACACGCTGGTCGTATTCCTGAAGGTAGCGATCATCCTCGCTATCATCGGTTTCGGCGCGCTGTACATCGACGTCGACAACTGGACTCCGTTCATCCCGGAGAACACGGGCGAGTGGGGCGAGTTCGGCTGGTCGGGCATCCTGCGCGCGTCGGGCGTGATCTTCTTCGCGTACATCGGTTTCGATGCAGTGTCGACCGCCGCGCAGGAAGCGCGCAAGCCTTCGTTCGACCTGCCGTTCGGCCTGCTTGTCGGGCTCGCGATCTGCACGCTGCTGTACATCCTCATGTCCGCCACGCTGACCGGCCTGCTGCCGTATCAGCAGTTGAACGACGCGGCGCCGGTGGCCGTTGCGCTCGGTGCGCACGAAGGCCTGAACTGGCTGACGCCGCTCGTCGTGTTCGGTGCGCTGGCCGGTCTGACGTCGGTCGTGCTCGTGCTGATCCTCGGCCAGGCGCGCATCCTGCTGGCGATGTCGCGCGACGGCCTGCTGCCGCCGGCATTCGGCAAGGTGCACGGCAAATACCAGACGCCGTACTTCGCGACGTGGGTCACCGGCATCGTCGCCACGCTGATGGCCGGCATGTTCCCGATTGGCATCCTCGCCGAGCTTGTGTCGATCGGCACGCTCGTGGCCTTCGTGATGGTATGCGCAAGCGTACTCGTGCTGCGCTACACGCGGCCGGAATTGCCACGTCCATTCCGCGTTCCCGCGCCGTGGTTCGTGTGTCTCGCCGGCGTGTTCTTCTGCGGCCTGATGGCGCTGTCGCTGCCGCTCGGCACATGGCTGCGCCTCGTGATATGGATGCTGATCGGCTGCGTCGTGTACTTCACGTACAGCCGGCACCACAGCGTCGCGCGCCGGGAAGCTGGCGTGTCCTGAGTCCGCTTCGGCGCCGTCCGCTCGAGTCCTGCGGCTCAAGCCTCGCCGTCGCGACCGCCGCAAGCACGCGCGGCCTGGTGAAAGTGCCAGGCAGCCCAGGACCACGCCAGCACCAGTAATCCCCCTATCGCGATCCCGAGCGCCTGCGTGCCGAGCAGTGGCGTGAAGGCGTCGCTGAACATTCCTACGACCAGCGGCCCGAGCGGCAGCGCCACGACGTTGCTGACGAGCACAGACACCGCATGTGCCACGGCGCGGCGCGAGGGTCCGGCGCTTTGCTGTATCAACGTGAGCACGGGTCCCGTATTCATGTGCATCAGAACGACGATCGGCAGGTGCAGCAGCAACGCGGCATACGGCGCTGCATTCAGGAACACGAGCGGCACGAACGGCAGCGTGCCGAGCAGCGACCAGCTGCATACGCGCGCGAAGCCGGCCGCGTCGCCTGCATATCGTCCACAGCGCTGGCCGAGCCAGCCGCCGAGCAGCGCGCCGCACAGGCCTCCACCGCCGTACAGCAACGCGAGCCACGTGCCGATCTGCGCGCCGCTGAAGCCGTGATGCCGGATGAAGTATGAGGCGATCCAGATCCCCGAGCCGGTTGCGCCGAGCGTGAACAGGCAGGCTCCGAGCACGATGTGCCGGTATGCCGGTTCGCGCAGCAGGCTTTTTACGCATGCGCCGAATGACGGAGCGCGGGAATCCGCACGCTGGTCGTCGAAGGCGCCGCGTGGCGGTTCGCGCACGGTCAACAGCGTCAGCAGCCCGAGCAGGATGCCCGGCACGCCGACGACCATCAGCGCTGCACGCCAGCCCCAGGCTACGCTCACCGTGCCGCCGACCAGGTATCCGACGAACACGCCGGCCGGAATTGCGGACGCAAGGATCGCGCAGGCGCGTCCGCGCATGGCCGGCGGGAAGTAGTCGGCAAGCAGCGAGGTGCTCGGCGGATACGCGCCTGCTTCGCCGATGCCGACGCCGATGCGCGCGAGGAACAAGGTCGCGAAACTCGTCGCGAAGCCGCACAGCGCCGTCATAAGGCTCCACAGCATGACGGCCGCGGCGATGATTGCTCGCCTGTCGAAGCGGTCGGCGAGCCAGGCCACGGGCAGGCCGAGGACGCCATAGAACAGCGCGAAAGCGAGGCCGCCGAGCAGTGCGAGCTGCGTATCGTTCAACTGGAATTCGGCGCGGATCGGTTCGAGCAGGACGGCGAGTATCTGCATGTCGACGAAGCGCAGCAGCGCGACGCACCATAGCAGCGCGAGCACGTACCAGCGGTATTGCAGGGCGAGGTTCGCCGCACGCGGTAACGCGCCGGCCGTCGTCGTGTTCATCGCAGGTTCCTCCGTGAGCCTTGGCCGCAGTGTAGTGGAGTTCGCAAATCCTGCCGGTTTATTTCGGCTGCGGATTCGAGCATGTCGCGGTGTAGGACGTGTCGTCCCCTGCGTCGGCCGCGCGCGGGTTGTGATTGGCCGCGAACGGGCGCCGCGACTGTCAGAGCCCAGCAAGCGTGAACAGCACGAGCGCCGTGGCCCCGGCGGTGAGCGCGTACGGCAGCTGCGTGCGCACGTGCGTCAGGTGATCGCAGCCGGAGGCCAGCGAGGCGAGGATCGTCGAATCGCTGATCGGCGAACAGTGATCGCCGAATACGCCACCGCCGAGCACCGCGGCGAGCAGCAGCGACGGCGGCAGGCCCGTGGCAAGGGCCACCGGGATGGCGACCGGAATCAGGATCGCAAAGGTGCCCCACGACGTGCCGGTCGTGAACGAAATCGCGCAGGCGCTGAGGAACACGGCCGGTGCGATCGCCGCGGTGGGCAGTGAATTCGAAATCATGCTGGCGAAGAAGGGGCCTGTGCCGAGATCGCGCAGGCTGTTACCGAGCGCGAAGGCGAGCAGCAGCGTCGCGACGATCGGCAGCAAGTCGGCCATGCCGGAAAAGGCCACCTTGATCATCGCCTCGTGCTTCGCGACGTGCGCGAACAGCAGCATGAACCACGTGACGAGCAGTGCGAGGCATACCGAGTACAGCACCGAGGCCGCGCCATCCCCCGCGATCAGCGAGCCATTGCCGGTATAGAGCATGAAGCCGACGATACCGGCGATCAGCGTCAGCAGAGGCAGCAGGAGATAGCGAGCCTTGCCGGCGGCCGCGTCGTCAGTCGGCTGCGCCGCGGGAGGCGTATCGCGTTCGTGCGTCCGCATCGTGCCGTGCACGCGACCGGTCCACGCGACGTAGAACAGCAAGGCCAGGATCGCCAGCGCGTAGAAGTTCAATGGCACGCTGGCGGCCAGCGTTTGCACCGGGTTGTCGAGCCCATATCCCTGCAGCAGTCCGAGCACATAAGCACCCCAGCCATTCAGCAGGACCAGCACGCTGACGGGCGAGCACGTCGTGTCGACGAAAAACGCGAGCCGTGCGCGGCTCATGCGGTACCGGTCGAACAGGCTCTGCGCGAAAGTACCGACGGCCAGCGCGCTGAGATAGGTCTCGATGAAGATCGCGACACCGAGCAGCGCCGTCAGCATCGACGCCGAACGCGGGCCACGCGCAAGGCCCGCCTGCAGCAGCCAGCGTACGAAGGCGGAAACGCCGTTCGCATGCCGCATCAGCGCGAGCAATGCGCCCACCAGCGTGCTGAATATCAGGATCTGTGCATTGCTGCGGTTCGCGAACACGGCGGCGATGCGCTCGATCACCGCGAGGAAGCCTGTCAGCGGATTGAGTTCCTGCAACAGCAGTTCGGATGCGAAGAGCGCCACCAGCAGCGCCAGGATCACTTCGCGCTTCCATATCGCCAGCGCGATAGCGAGCAGCGGAGGAATGAGCGTCAGCCAGTTCACGTGCCGGGCATCCGGCTGGCGTCGAGGCGCGACACGCGTTCGCACTGCAGGGTGTAGGTGGCGACGGCAGGATGACGCAGGTTGCGCATGCGACGGACTCGTAAGAGAACCCGCACAAGCTTATCAGGGAGGATGCTCCGCCGCAGGGAAGGGCGCGGGAGGGGCGGCTGTTCCGCTCAGGGCAGCTGAAACTCGATACGGCTTTCGTTCACCAGCGTAAAGCCGTTGCGGCGGAACCATTCGCCCAGCCGCGTATCCGGGATCTCGCCGCTCAGGCGATGGACGCCATGGCTGCGGCAGTAGTGCAATACTTCCTTAAGCAACACGGTGCCGATACCGCGGTTGCGATGACTGTCCGAAACCTGAATCATCTTCAACGCGTAGGCAGTGCTGTGGCGCGCATCGAACAGGTTCAGCACGCGGTTGTTACCCTGGTGCGGGCGGTCGATTCGTTCGAGCCGCGCGTGGCCGATCGGCAGGCCATTGCACACCACGTGGAAACGCAACTGCGCCCTAGGTTCGGATGGCGGGATGAATTCGATCTGCTCTGCGGCCTGCAACAGGGCACCTTGCGGTATGCGGAGTTCGGCGGGGCGGCTGAATGAAAGCATCTTTTATTTCTTTGCTAATCAATAGTCTATAAAATGAACTTAATGTAAATAGTTTAAAGTAATAACTTTAAAGTAACTTTGAGGAGAGTAATGCAAGTCGCTCTTTGCTGGTGTGATCCGGCCGACACAATCACGAGCGCGGCCGTAGCGCTCCAGCTCGACCTGCCTTCCTTTAATTCTGCCGATGAGTTGCCTGGAACATGCACGCACGTCCTGTGGGCCAGCACAGCAGGCCTTGCACTCGGTCCACGCGGCGGGCGTCCGGCGACGGCCACGCGGGTGGACTTCCTCGACGCGGCGCTGCAGTACCGCGTGCGCACGAGCGGCAAGAGGCAGGGACTGGGCAAGGCCGTGGGGCTCGACAAGGCATCGGGCATATCAGTGCTAGATGCCACTGCCGGTCTCGGCCGCGATGCCTACGTGTTGGCGGCGCTTGGTTGCCACGTCAGCCTGATGGAACGGGCGCCGCTCGTGCATGCGCTGCTCGACGATGGCCTGAGGCGTGCGCGTCGCGATGGCGACGCCTCCGTACAGGCAGTGCTGGATCGCATGCTGTTACTGCACGGCGACAGCCGTGAGCGCTTCGCTGCAATCGCCCGCGGAGACGCGCCGCAACCGGACGTGGTCTACCTCGACCCGATGTTCCCGCCACGGAGCAAGAGCGCGAGCGTCAAGAAAGACATCGCGCTGCTGCACACGCTGCTGGGAGCCGAGGAGGATTTCACGGGATTGTTCGTCGCGGCACTGCCATGCGCGACGCATCGCGTGGTCGTGAAACGCCCGGGCGGCAAGCACGATGCGACGCTGCCGCAGCCTGCGTTCACGGTGCCGGGCAAGGCCGCGCACTTCGAGGTTTACGTCAACAGCAGCTTTTCGAGCATCCGGCGGTAGATCGCAGCCACGCGGTCGAGTTCGGCGATCTCGACGCGCTCGTTGACCTTGTGGATCGTTGCATTGACCGGCCCGAGCTCGACCACCTGCGCGCCAGTCGGGGCGATGAAGCGGCCGTCGCTCGTGCCGCCGCTGGTCGACAGTTCCGTGTCGAGGCCCATCACGTCGCGGATGGCTTCGCGCGCCGCTGCGACGAGTGTGCCTTCGCGAGTCAGGAAGGGATTGCCCGAAAGCTGCCAGTCGATCGCATAGCTCGCGGGCTGCGGGCCGCCGGCAGGCACTTTCGCAGCGAGCGCTGCGTGATGCCGTGCGAAGACTTCCTCGGTGCGCGCGCGCAGGCCCATTTCCGTCTGTTCCGTCGAGAAACGGAAATTGAAGACGACTTCCATCGAGCCCGGAATAACGTTGTTCGCGCCGGTACCGGCGTTGATGTTCGAAATCTGGAAGCTCGTCGCGGGGAAGTAGGCGTTGCCCTTGTCCCACTCGAGGGCGCCGAGCTCGGCGAGTGCCGGCAGGAAATCGTGGATCGGATTGCGCGCGCGTTCAGGGTAGGCGACGTGACCCTGCTGGCCCTTGATGCGCAGGATGCCGTTCAGCGAGCCGCGGCGGCCGTTCTTGATCATGTCGCCGGTGCGCGTGACGCTCGACGGCTCGCCGACGATGCACCAGTCGATCTTCTCGTTGCGCGCTTCGAGCGTGTCGACGACTTTGCGCGTGCCGTCGACGGCGACACTCTCTTCGTCGCTCGTGACCAGGAACGCGATCGAGCCCCCGTGATCGGGGTGTGCGGCGACGAACTCGCGGCAGGCCACGACCATTGCCGCGATCGAGCCTTTCATGTCGGCCGCGCCGCGGCCATACAGGTAGCCTTCCTTTTCGGTCGGTACGAATGGATCGCTGTCCCATTCCGCACGATTGCCGGCCGGGACGACGTCGGTGTGTCCCGCGAAGCACAGCACCGGGCCATCGCTGCCGCGCCGTGCCCAGAAATTGTCGACGGCGCCGAAGCGCAGTTTCTCGACGCGAAAGCCGAGTGCTTCGAGTTCGCGCGCGAGCAGCTCCTGGCAGCCGAGGTCGTCAGGGCTGATCGAGGGGCGCGCGATGAGCGCTTTGGTCAGTTCGAGCGTCGCGCTCATGTTGGCGGCCAGCCTCAGTTGTGCGCGTGCAGCGCCGTGTTCAATTTGATTTCGCCCTTGTTAGGGAGGCACTCGACTGCACCCGTCTGCGAATTGCGCCGGAACAGCATGTTGCTGCCGCCGCTGAGTTCGCGTGCCTTGACGACCTTCACGACCTTGCCGGCGCCGTCGAGCAGCGTCACCTTCGTGCCGGCGGTGACGTACAGGCCCGCTTCGATCGTGCACTGGTCGCCGAGCGGAATGCCGAGGCCGGCGTTCGCGCCTATCAGGCATTTCTGGCCGACGGAAATCACCGTCGAATTGCCGCCCGACAGCGTGCCGAGGATGCTGCAGCCGCCGCCGAGGTCGCTGTGCGCATGCACGAATACGCCGGCGGAGATACGGCCTTCGATCATCGCCGGGCCTTCGGTGCCGGCGTTAAAGTTCACGAAGCCCTCGTGCATGATCGTAGTGCCTTCGCCGAGGTAGGCGCCAAGCCTGACGCGCGTCGCATCGGCGATGCGCACGCCGCCCGGTACGACGTAGTCCGTCATCTTCGGGAACTTGTCCACGGAGAACACGTCGAGCGCCTCGCCATGGATGCGCGCATCGAGCTGCTCGGACGGAAGGTCGGCGAGCGCGATTGGGCCACGCGACGTCCAGGCGACGTTCGGCAGCAGGCCGAAGATGCCCTCGAGGTTCAGCCCGTGGGGACGCACGAGCCTGTGCGACAGCAGCTGCAGCTTCAGGTACACCTCCGGCACCGAGGCCGGCTTGCTGTCCGTTGCGAGCAGCGTGGCGACGATCGGGCGCTTGCTGCCGGCAAGTTGTGCGAGCAGCGCCACCTGTTCGGGATTCGCCTGGCAGGCGTCGCCGAGGTGGCGCAACTGCGCGGAGTTCAGCGTGTACGTGGCATTCGTGTCTGCCGGATGCTCGAGCACCTGCTCAACCTGCGCAACGAGCGAAGTGGGAGGGTTGAGCAGCGGCCGTGGATAACAGACTTCGAGCCAGTTGCCGTTACGGTCCTGCGTGCCTGCGCCGAATGCCAGACTGAACATCGTGATTTCCTTCAATGAGTACGAAATGAATGAGGCCGCGGATTATAGCAGCGTGCGCCATGGCGACGTGTGCCCGTGGCAATGTGCGCTCATAGCAACGAGCGGTAGTCCGCTTCGCTGAAACCGAGGAGCCGGCGCTTGCCGGTGTCGAGCAGCGGGCGCTTGATGAGCGAGGGTTGCTCCTGCATCAGCGCGATGGCCTTCGCCTGCGTCATGTCGGCGCGCTGCGCGTCGTTGAGTTTGCGGAATGTCGTGCCGCGCGTGTTGAGTACCTGTTCGTAGCCGAAGTCCGCGCACCATGCCGCGAGCGTCGCGGCATCGATGCCGAGCTTCTTGTAGTCGTGGAACTCATATGCGATGCCGTGCCTGTCCAGCCAGGTGCGCGCCTTCTTCACGGTGTCGCAGTTCGGGATGCCGTAGAGCGTTGTCATCACGCGGCCTGCCCGGCACTGGTTTCGGCGTCGAGCCGTTCGCGGATGCGACCCTGTAGCGTCGCGCCGAGCGCCGGTTCCAGCAGCTTGCGATCCTGCCGGTCGGTGATGAAGAACACGTCCTCGACATTCTCGCCGAGCGTGGTGATCTTCGCGTTATGCAGCTTGATGCCCATCTCGACGAAGACGTGTGCGATCACCGACAAAAGGCCGGGGCGGTCGAGACAGAGCACTTCGAGGATGCTGTACGGCTTGCTGTCGCTGTTCGTCAGCATCGTCACGGTGTGCCGGCTGAAGTGGCGCTGCTTGCGCGTCGGCGCCGTGTTCTTGTTGCTGGGCAGTGCCTGGCGTGCGTCGGCATATTTCAGCAGCATCAGGCGCATTTCGTCGAGGCGCGGCTTCGTCAGTTTCAGAGGCGTTCCGTCGGCTTCCAGCACCATGAAGGTCGTGACGCTGACGTTGCCGTCCATGTTGTACATGCGCGCGTCCTGGATGTTGAGGTTCAGGCGTTCGCAGGCGGTCGTCAGGTTCGCGAACAGGAAATCGCTGTGCCTGGCCTTCACCATCACCTGCGTCGCGCCTTCGTACTGATGCACCGTCGTGTTGCGGATCGCGATCAGCGGCGCTTCGTTGTAGCCATGGCCTTCGAATTCGGTCGTCTGCCAGGCGATGTCTTCCGGGGCTTCGCGCAGGAAGTAGTCTTCGTCGACGTCGTTCCACAGTTCGACGAGGTCCTTGCGCGTGTAACCCTTGTCCTTCAGCAGGCTCCACACCTGGTCCTGCGTGTCGCGGATGCGGCTGTCCTTGTCGACGGTGATCTCGAGGCCCTGCGTCAATGCACGCTTCGTCGACAGGTAAAGCTTGCGCAGCAGCGATGCGCGCCAGGTATTCCACAGGTTCGGGTTCGTGCCGTTGATGTCCGCGACGGTAAGGTTGTACAGGTAGTCGAGATGAACCTGGTCGCCGACGAGCAGCGCGAAGGCTTTCACGACTTCCGGATCGTGGATGTCCTCGCGCTGCGCGGTTCCGGACATCACGAGGTGGTTCTTCACGAGCCAGCCGACGAGCGTCGTGTCCCAGCTGCCAAGATGGTGGCGTTTGCAGAAGGCCTCGGCGTCCTTGATGCCAAGCAGCGAATGGTCGCCGCCGCGGCCTTTCGCGATGTCGTGGTAGAGACCCGCAATGTACAGCAGCTCCGGCTTCGGCAGCTGCTTCATGACCTGGTACGCGATCGGGTATTTCTCTTCCGCTTCCGGATGGCGGAAGCGGCGCATGTTTTCCATCACCTGCAGCGTGTGGTCGTCGACGGTATAGATATGAAAGAGATCGTGCTGCATCTGGCCGACGATGCGGCCGAACTCCGGCAGGTAGGCCGCCAGCACGCCGTAATGTTTCATCTTGCGCAGCATGCCGACGACGCGGTGCGGCGCGCGCAGCAGTTCCATGAACATCGAGGTGTTGCGCACGTCCTTGCGATACTTGTCGTCGATCAGTCGCAGGCTGTTGCGGATCAGGCGGATCGTCGATGCGCGGATGCCCTCGATCGAGCGGTCATGCGCCATCAGCATGAAGATCTCGATCAGCGCCATCGGCGTGTACTGGAACACGCGCGCGTGCTTCGCCTCGATGTAGTTGTTGCGCACCTGGAAGCGGTTGTTCACCGAGCGCAGTTTCACCGGTTCGTCGGTGCGCAGGATTTCCTCGTCGAAGAGCTGCAGCAGTACGTCGTTGAGCTGGCGCAGCGTCAGCACCGACTGGTAGTACTGTTTCATCAGCTTTTCGATCGCGAGACTCGTGCTGTCGTTCTCGTAGCCGAACAGTTCGGCGAGCCGGCGCTGGTGTTCGAACAGCAACCGGTCTTCACGGCGGCCGTTCAGCATGTGCAGGCCCCAGCGCAGCTTCCACAGGAAGTTGCGGCCCTTGATCAGCTCCTTGTATTCGTTCTTCTGCAGGAAGCCGCGCAGTACGAGGTCCTTGAAGTCGCCGGCGCCAAAGTAATGCCGCGCGATCCACGAAATCGTCTGGATGTCGCGCAGGCCGCCGGGCGCGGCTTTCAGGTTCGGTTCGAGCGAGTATTCGATGTCGTCGTGCTTGCGGTGTCTGTCCTGCTGTTCGGCTTTCTTCGCGGCATAGAAACGGCGGTTTTTCCACACGTTTTCGTGTGACAGCTTCGCCATCACCTGCGCGTGCAGGTCGGGATTGCCGTAAATCGTGCGCGATTCGAGCAGCGCCGTGGCGATCGTGATGTCCTTCGCGGCCTCCTTCAGGTTCTCGGCGATCGAGCGAACGCTCTGGCCAACTTCGAGGTTGATGTCCCACAGGAAGGTCAGGAACGCGACGATCTCCTCCTTGTATTTCGCCTGGTTACTGCGCTTCAGCAGGATCTGGATGTCGATGTCGGAGTAGGGGTGCAGTTCGCCGCGGCCATAGCCGCCCACGGCGACGAGGCTGATGTCGTCGGCATCGCGAAAGCTGTAGCGGCACCAGGCTTCGGTCAGGATCTGGTCGATGAACCAGCTGAGGTCGGCGATCAGGATGTCGATCTTCTCGCCTGCGCGGAATCGTTCGTCGAGCTGCGCGCGGGCCGACTTGATGCACTGCTTGAAGCTCGCGATCGGCGTCGGCGCCGCCTGCAGCTCGCGCGCGAATTCGCGCTTGTTGAACAGGGTCTGGCGCTTGGTGCCGATGCGGGCCTGGGCGTTGTTCATGAGGTCGGGAACGGGAAGCTTTCTTCCTGGCGGCGCGTGAATACTTCGACACCGTCGGCCGTGACAGCCATCGTATGCTCCCACTGCGCCGACAGACGACGGTCGCGCGTCGTGACGGTCCAGCCGTCGCTGCGCGACAGCTTCGTATGGCGCGTGCCGGCGTTGATCATCGGCTCGATCGTGAAGGTCATGCCTTCGCGCAGCTGGATGCCGGTGCCTTTCTGGCCGTAATGCAAAACCTGCGGTTCCTCGTGGAAGATACGGCCGATGCCGTGGCCGCAGTACTCGCGTACGACGGAAAAGTGCTGGCCCTCGGCATGCTGCTGGATCACGTGGCCGATATCACCGAGATGCGTGCCGGGGCGGACGAGCGCCATGGCCCTGTAAAGGCACTCTAGCGTGACATCCATCAATTTCTGCGCGTGAGCCGGCACCTTGCCGACGGCGAACATCTTGCTCGTGTCGCCGTGGTAGCCGTTCTTGAGCACCGTGATGTCGATATTGACGATGTCGCCTTCCTTCAGGATCTTCGTGTCGCTCGGGATGCCGTGGCAGATGACGTGGTTGACCGACGTGCAGATCGACTTCGGGAAGCCGTTGTAGTTCAGCGGGGCAGGAGTGGCCTTCTGCACGTTGACGATGTGGTTGTGGCAGATACGGTCGAGCTCGCCGGTGCTGATGCCGGGCTGCACGTATGGGCCGATCATTTCCAGCACCTCGGCCGCGAGGCGGCCGGCTTCGCGCATGTACGCGAGTTCGTCGGGGGTTTTGATCGTGACAGGCATGAATTGGCTTATTCGTAAAAAGGGCCGAATTCTAGAGTATGTGCCAGATCAAGTACATGCGAGCGATTCCGAACTTTCCAGCGGCTCCCGCTATGTGATATAAAGCCGCCCGCTTTGGCGCGGCCATCCTCACGGGTGGCGCAACAGGGCGCAACTGCAGGGGATTCCCTGCTCAAACTTACTTAATGTCGCACACGCATCGATGCTTTTTAGGCCCGAGTGCAGGGTGCTCATTAGACCTGAGTGCGGGGCACTCAGGGGCTGATGGCTCCTTGGTACGCCAAGGCTTGAAAGACTCATTCACATCCGCCCGGGTGGCTTGATTCCCTGAAACGGGACGCAGGCTGGGCTGATGGGATGCGTGGAGGCTTAACCCAACAGGAAACCATCATGACTGTCAGCATGAAAGACATGCTCCAGGCCGGCGTGCATTTCGGCCACCAGTGTCGCTACTGGAACCCAAAAATGGAAAAATTCATTTTCGGGGCTCGCAACAAAATCCACATCATCAACCTCGAGCACACGCTGCCCGCATTCAACCAGGCCCTCGGCATGGTGAAGGGCATGGCCGAGCGTAAGCAGAAAGTCCTGTTCGTCGGCACCAAGCGCGCCGCGAGCAAGCTCGTGAAAGAACACGCCGCACGCGCCGGCATGCCATACGTCGACCAGCGCTGGCTCGGCGGCATGCTGACGAACTACAAGACGATTCGCGCGTCGATCCGCCGCCTGCGCGATTTCGAAACGCAGTCCACCGATGGCACCTTCGACAAACTGACGAAGAAAGAAGTGCTGATGCGCCGCCGCGAAGCCGAGAAGCTCGAGAAGTCGATCGGCGGTATCAAGGATATGGGCGGCCTGCCTGACGCGATGTTCGTGATCGACGTCGACCATGAACGCATCGCGATCTCCGAAGCCAACAAACTCGGCATTCCGGTCATCGGCGTCGTCGACACGAACAGCAACCCCGACGGCATCGACCTCGTGATCCCCGGCAACGACGACGCGATCCGTGCGATCCAGCTCTACGTCGAAGCCATGGCGAATGCCTGCATCGAAGGCCAGGGCCGTGCCGTAATGGAAGCAGCGAGCCAGAAGGAAGAGTTCACCGAAGTTGCCGAAGCCGGCGACGCGGAAGCCAGCGAAGACGGCAAGCCGAAAGCCAAAGCCAAGGCGAAAGCCCCAGCCAAGCCCAAGCCGAAAGTCCAGGTAAAAGCCAAGGCAAAAGCCTCGGCGAAAGATGGCGAATAAGCAGGCGAATTAGCCTCCCATCTGCATCAACACGAAAGGGGCATTCAATGCCCCTTTCTTCAAGACGCTTTAAGACGGACGCCGACTCGCGCGCCGCAGGCGTAATCGAACCAGTTACAGGAGCCGCGTTATGGCAGAAATTACCGCTTCCGCAGTCAAAGATCTGAGAGAAAGAACCGGCCTCGGCATGATGGAGTGCAAGAAAGCGCTCGTCGAAGCCAATGGCGACATCGAGCTCGCAATCGAAAACATGCGCAAGGCTGGCAGCATGAAAGCCGCCAAGAAAGCCGGCAGGACCGCGGCTGAAGGCGTCGTGCTGACGAAGATCGCCGACAACGGCAGCTACGGCGTGATGGTCGAAGTGAACACCGAAACCGATTTCGCCGCGCGTGAGGAAAACTTCGGCGCATTCGCGAACAAGGTGCTCGCGAAAGTATTCGAAACGAAATCCGATGACATCGCCGCGCTGATGGCCGCCGGCCTCGAAGCCGACCGTCTCGCACTCGTGCAGAAAATCGGCGAGAACATCACCGTGCGCCGCGCCGTGGTCGTCGGCAACGACGGCTCGACGGTGGGCAGCTACGTCCATTCGAACAACAAGATTGCCGTGATCGTCGCGCTGCAGGGCGGCGACCAGGAACTCGCGCGCGACGTTGCAATGCACGTCGCCGCGACGAATCCGCTCGTCGTCAAACCGGAAGACGTGCCGGCCGACGTACTCGCGAAAGAAAGCGAGATCTACACCGCGCAGGCTTCGGAAAGCGGCAAGCCGGCTGACATCGTCGAGAAGATGGTCAGCGGCCGCCTGCGCAAATACATCGAGGAAGTGAGCCTCACCGAACAGGCCTTCGTCAAAGATCCGGACATCAAGGTCGGCAAGCTCGCGAAGCAGGCGAATGCGACGATCCTGTCGTTCGTGCGCTTCATGGTCGGCGAAGGCATCGAGAGGGAAGTGGTGGACTTCGCGGCCGAGGTTGCTGCGACGGCGGGTCTGGGCAAGAATTGATTCGAACCCACCGTGCGGGCTGACAGGACAAGAAGCAGATGACCACGAAGATCCGCAAATACGACCGAGTCCTGTTGAAACTCAGCGGCGAGGCCCTGACCGGCGCCGCTGACTTCGGCATCGACCCGAAAGTGCTCGACAGGATGGCTGTGGAGATCGGCCAGCTCGTCGAGATCGGCGTGCAGGTTGGCCTCGTGATCGGCGGGGGCAACCTGTTCCGCGGCGCCGCGCTGCACGAAGCGGGCATGGAACGCGTCACCGGCGACCACATGGGGATGCTGGCGACCGTCATGAATGCCCTCGCGATGCGAGATGCGCTCGAACGCGCCGGAATCCCGACGCGCGTGATGTCGGCGATTCCGATGAGCGGGGTCGTCGAGCATTACGATCGGCGCACGGCGATCCGTCATTTGAAGGACGGCGACGTCGTGATCTTTTCGGCCGGCACCGGCAATCCCTTCTTCACGACCGATTCGGCAGCCTGCCTGCGCGGCATCGAGATCGACGCGGACCTCGTGCTGAAGGCCACGAAGGTCGACGGCGTGTATTCCGACGATCCGATCAAGAACCCAAGCGCGAAGAAGTACAGCTGCCTGACGTACGATGAAGTACTCGACAAGAAGCTCGGCGTGATGGACCTGACTGCCATCTGCCTGAGCCGCGACCACAACATGCCGGTCCGCGTATTCGACATGAACAAATCGGGTGCGCTGTTTGCGATCATGACCGGAAAAGACGAAGGCACATTGATCGAACGAGGGACGAACCCTCAGCCAGCGAACAGCCAGTGAGGTAACAGCATGAGCGCCGCATTTCTCAAGGATATCGAAGAACGCATGAAGAAGACTCTCGGGAGTCTGGACACTGCGTTCGCCAGGATTCGTACCGGCCGCGCGCATCCGAGCCTGCTCGACGGTGTACAGGTGAACTATTACGGTTCGATGATGCCGATCGGCCAGGTCGCGAACGTGATCGTCGAAGACGCACGTACGCTGACGATCGCGCCATGGGAAAAGAAAATGCTCGTCGAGATCGAGCGCGCGATCCAGAAATCCGACCTGGGCCTGAATCCCGGCAACAACGGCGACGTGATCCGCGTGCCAATGCCTGCACTCACGGAACAGACGCGCAAGGAATACACGAAGCAGGCGAAGGCCGAGGCCGAGCATGCGCGCGTGGCCGTGCGCAACATCCGCCGCGACGCGAACACGTATTACAAGGATCAGCTGAAGGAGAAGAAGATCAGCGAGGACGAAGAACGC
Organism: Pseudomonadales bacterium; assembly: GCA_036405915.1. Lineage (GTDB taxonomy): Bacteria > Pseudomonadota > Gammaproteobacteria > Pseudomonadales > Pseudohongiellaceae > CAILUG01. The sequence goes on along the minus strand of DASWWP010000033.1, from coordinate 41,693 downwards.
CGCGCAGAGCAGAGCATCCAGAAACTGACCGACAGCTACATCGCGCAGATCGACAAGAAATATTCGGACAAAGAGGCCGACCTGCTGTCGATGTAGTGCGCAGTTTCCTTCCTCCAGTTCCGGTATTCGGCGGTCCCCACGATGGCGCAGGCACCTGATCCGCAGCAGAACCTGACGCCAGCGCCGTCCGGCTCCACGCTTCCGCGCCACATCGCGATCATCATGGACGGCAACAACCGCTGGCTGAAACAGCGCGGCGGCAGCGGCCTTGCGGGCCATCGCGCTGGCGCCGAATCCGTGCGCACCGTGATCCGCCTGTGCGCCGAGAAACACATCGAATGCCTGACGCTGTTCGCGTTCAGCAGTGAAAACTGGCAGCGGCCAGAGCAGGAAGTCAGCGGCCTGATGTCGCTGTTCACGCGTTTCCTGCAGAAGAAAGAAGTCAGCGAGCTGCATCGCAATGGGATCCGGCTGGGCTTCATCGGCAATCGAAGCCGCTTTTCGCCCGAATTGCAGGGCCTGATGCGGGATGCCGAGCAACTGACCGCCTCTAATCGCGGGCTCAGTGTCACGATTGCCGCCGATTACGGCGGACGTTGGGACATTACGCAGGCCGCACGCACGCTCGCGCTGCAGGTGAAAGCGGGCACGCTCGCACCGGAGGCGATCGACGAAGCCGCCATGAACCGCCACATGGCGCTCGCGACATTGCCGCCACCGGATCTGTGCATCCGAACCGGCGGTGAATTCCGCATCAGCAACTTCCTGCTGTGGCAGTTCGCGTACACCGAACTGCACTTCACGCCGACCTTCTGGCCAGACTTCGGTGCCGCCGACCTGGACATGGCGCTCGCCGATTTCGCGTCGCGGCAGCGGCGCTACGGCAAGGTCAGCGAACAGGTCGAGCGCGAACAACAGGCTCGCGGAGGCGTCCGTGCTTAAGCAGCGTGTGATAACCGGTGTGTTGCTCGGCGCATTCGTTGTCGCCGCGATCCTGTATTTCCCGCCAGTGTGGTTCCAGCTTTTCGTTGCCGCCTGCATCGCCGTGGGCGCGCGGGAATGGGCACGCCTGGCTGGCTTGCAAACACGGGTGGCATGCACCGCGTATACCGCGGTATGTCTCGTGCTTATGTTCGCGTTGCTGCATGTCAGCCGCGAAGCCCAGGCCCTCGTCTTCCATGCAAGCTTCGCGTGGTGGCTGATTGCATTCGTGCTCGTAAGTATTTATCCGCGTGGGGCTGCCACGTGGCATCGTCCGTTAGTCCTGCTGCCGCTCGGCCTCGTGGTGTTGCTGCCTGGATGGCTGGCGCTGGTGGCCCTGCGTGGTCGCGACGACCACGCTTTCTACATCCTGCTGCTGATCGGCCTGATCGTGGCTGCGGATAGCGGCGCTTACTTCACCGGGCGCGCGCTCGGTAAACACAAGCTGGCGGTGCGCGTCAGTCCGAACAAGACGTGGGAAGGTTTCGCCGGTGGCTTGCTCGCGGCCTGCGTCCTGCTGTGGATCACGCAACTGTTGCGTGGAGTGGACGACTGGTATGCAGACTGGCTCCTTGCGACGGTCGGCGTGCTGGTTCTTGCGTCGGCCAGCGTCGTCGGCGACCTGTTCGAAAGCATGCTGAAACGCCAGGCTGGCGTTAAAGACAGCGGCACCATATTGCCCGGACACGGCGGCGTTCTGGATCGCATCGACAGCCTGACCGCTGCACTGCCCATCTATTGCGTGCTGCTCATGCAGGTGGGATTGCTGTGAAGCAACTCGTCACGATTCTCGGCGCCACCGGCTCGATTGGCGTGAACACGCTGCGCGTGCTCGCCGAGCATCCGGATCGTTATGGCGTGTTCGCATTGTCGGCGCATAGCAATACCGAACTCCTGCTGCGTCAATGCCTCGAGCACAGGCCCGCGCATGCGGTAACCGGTGATGCGCAGGCGGCCGCGCAACTGCGCGAACGGCTGGCTGCGGCCGGGCTCGCTACGGAAGTGCATCATGGTCCGGAGGCGCTCGTCGACATTGCGCGGGCGCCGGAAGTACATACGGTCATGGCAGCAATTGTCGGCGGGGCAGGCCTCATGCCGACCCTCGCCGCGGCGCGCGCCGGCAAGAAAGTTCTGCTCGCAAACAAGGAAGCGCTCGTGATGGCCGGCGAACTGTTCATGCAGGCAGCGGAGCAGGGCGGCGCGCGAATCCTGCCGATCGACAGCGAACACAATGCGATCTTCCAGTGCCTGCCGATCGATCCGCAGGCGCGCTTCACACGGCAGCGTGGCGACGGTTTCGCGAAGATCGTGCTTACGGCATCTGGCGGTCCATTCCGTGACTGGAGCCTCGACGCAATGGCAGCCGCGACGCCAGCGCAGGCCTGCAAGCATCCGAACTGGAGCATGGGCCAGAAAATCTCGGTGGACTCGGCGACGCTCGTCAACAAGGCCCTCGAACTCATCGAGGCCTGCTACCTCTTCGCGACGCCCGCCGAGCAGATCGACATCCTCATCCATCCGCAAAGCGTCGTTCACTCCCTTGTGTACTACCGCGACGGTTCTGTGCTCGCGCAGCTCGGCAATCCCGACATGCGCACGCCCATTTCGTATGGACTCGCCTGGCCGGAACGCATCGACTCGGGCGTCACGAGCCTCGATCTCGCGACGATCGGCAGGCTCGAATTCGAACCGCCCGACCCGCGCCGCTTCCCCGGCCTGCGGCTGGGCCGTGAAGCAGCACAGGCGCGCGGCGCGGCGCCGATCATCTTCAATGGGGCCAATGAAGTCGCAGTCGCTGCCTTTCTTGCCGGACAAGTCGGCTTCGGTGAAATACCTGTTATCATTGAACGAGTTATGAATGGCCTGCAGTGCGAGGCGCCGCGCGATCTCGATGCCGTGCTTGCAATCGATGCGCAGAGCCGCGCGCTGGCGCGCCAGGCCACGGGCGTACGCCGGGACGCGCGCGGGGATATTTGTTCCGCTGCGAGCGGTCCAAGCAGGCAGGCCGCCACGGGCGGGAACGGTTGACGAGTACTGGATGATGGCCAACACATGATGGCGAATACATGATGGGAAGCACGCTGCTCGACATCGCCTACAGCGTCGCAGCCATGCTCGTGACGCTCGGCATCCTCGTGACGATCCACGAATACGGCCACTTCCGCGTCGCACGCTGGTGCGGTGTAAAGGTGGAGCGTTTCGCGATCGGCTTCGGCAAGCCGCTGCTGCGCTGGCGTGGAAAACCCCTGCCGGGTGAATCCGCCGATGAAGCCACCGAATACGTCATCTGCATGCTGCCGCTCGGCGGCTACGTGAAGATGCTCGGCGAGCAGGACGATGTGCCGCTCGTCGATCGTAGCCGTGCCTTCACGCACAAGACATTGCCACAGCGTGCCGCCATCGTCGCCGCCGGACCGATCGCCAATTTCCTGCTCGCAATCGTCGTGTACTGGTTGATGTTCATGACCGGTGTCAGCGGCATTGCGCCGGTGATTGGCGACGTCAGCGAGGGCGGTCCCGCCGCGGTTGCCGGCCTGCGTGCCGGCGACGAGATCGTTGCGGTCGACGGCACGCCAACCGCCACGTGGCAGGACGTACGCGTGCGCCTGCTGGATCGCCTCGGCGAAAGCGGCGCGCTCGACGTAAAGGTCCAGTCGGCCGATGGCGAACAGCGCTCGCACACGATCACTCTGCAGCGCTGGCTTGCCGCCAGTGAAGAGCCTGACCTGCTCGGTGCGCTCGGCATGACGCCGTTCCACCAGTACATTCCCGCTCGCCTCGGCGAGATCCTGCCCGACGGCCGCGCGCAGGCGGCAGGCCTGCGGGGCGACGACCTGATCGTCAGCGCCGACGGCGTGCCGGTGCGTGACTGGTCGCACTGGCTCGAAATCGTCCAGACGAATCCCGAGCGCACGCTCGACGTCACCGTACTGCGCGACGGAAACCACGTGTCGCTGGCGCTGACGCCGGCCGTCCGCCTCGATGCGAATGGCGAACCCGAACTGAATTCCGGCGGCAACCGCCAGGGCTACATCGGGGCGCAGGTCAGCTTGCCGACATTGCCGGACGAGATGCAGCGCAACGTGCGCTACTCGCCCATTACCGCGCTGCCGCAGGCTCTGGGCGAAACGTGGAATAACAGCGTGTTCGTGCTCGAGTCGATCAAGAAGATGCTCGTGGGCCTGATCTCGGTCAGCAACATCAGCGGTCCGATCACGATCGCGCAGGTAGCAGGGGAGACCGCAAGCTATGGCCTCGAATATTACCTGGGCTTTCTTGCCGTGCTCAGTATCAGCCTCGGCGTACTGAACCTGTTGCCAATCCCGGTGCTCGACGGCGGCCACCTGTTCTACTACGCCGTCGAAGGCATCATCCGCCGGCCGGTGCCGCGCCGGGTCCAGGAATGGAGCATGCAGTTCGGCGTCCTGCTCGTCGCCGGCATCATGTTTCTCGCAATCTACAATGACGTGAACCGTCTGCTCTAAGGCCAGCCCCGCCCAATGATTCGCAAGTCGCTTTCTCGCTCGCTCTCGCTGTCTGCCTGCGCCATCGCTTTGCTTGGCCTGCCGGCTGCGCGCGCACAACAGTTGCCGCCCGCACCACAGGTGCTGACCGTCGCGGACATCCGTATCGAAGGCCTGCAGCGCGTCGCCGCGAGCAGCGTGTTCGGCCTGCTGAACGTGCGCGTCGGCGACCAGGTTGACCAGCAGGACATCACGAACCTGATTCGTGACGTCTTCGCGTCCGACTATTTCGACAACATCGAAGTGCTGACCGAAGACAACGTCCTCATCATCCGCGTGACGGAACGCCCGACGATCTCCGAGATCAACATCGAAGGCAACAAGCTGATCCCGACCGAAGCGTTGCGCGAAAACATGACCACGGCCGGCCTCGCCGTCGGCCAGATCTACAAACCGTCGACGCTCGAAGGCATGCAGCTGGCGCTCGAGGAACAGTACATCGCGCAGGGCATGTACGGCGCGCGCGTCGAGCTCGACGTCGACGAACAGGAACGCAACCGCGTCGCGCTCAACATCAACATCGACGAAGGGGATGCGTCGAAGATCGTGCACATCAACATCGTCGGCAACACGGTGTTCGAGGAAGAGGAACTGCTCGACCTGTTCGAGCTGCGCACGACCGGCTGGCTGTCGTGGCTGCGCAAGGACGACCGCTATGCGCGCGAGAAGATCAATGGCGACCTCGAGCGCTTGACCTCGTATTACATGGACCAGGGCTACATCAACTTCGACATCACGTCGACGCAGGTGTCGGTATCGCCGGACAAGTCGCAGGTCTACATCACCGTCAACATTTCCGAAGGGGAGGTGTACACCGTCGACCAGGTTGAACTCGCCGGCGACCTCGTGGATTCGGAAGACCTGCTGCGCCTGGTGCTGCAGGTGCGCGATGGCCAGGTATTCTCGCAGCAGCTCGTGACGACGACGTCCGAGTTCATGACGACACTGCTCGGCAACCGTGGCTACTTCTTCGCCGAAGTCGAAGGCGTGCCGCTGATCGACGAGGAGACGAAGACGGTCGACATCACGTTCTTCGTCGAGCCGGGCGCACGTACGTACGTCAACCGCATCAGCTTCTTCGGCAATACGAATACCGCCGACGAAGTCCTGCGCCGTGAACTGCGCCAGATGGAAGGAGCGCCGGCCTCGAACGCGGCGCTCGAGCAGTCGAAGGTCAGGATGGAGCGCCTCGGCTATTTCGAAACAGTGGAGTTCGAAACCACGCCGGTGCCGGGTACGAACGACCAGATCGACGTGGATTTCACGGTGGCGGAGCAGCTCTCGGGCCAGATCACCGGCAGCATCGGTTACGGGCAGGTGCAGGGCTTCATCCTGCAGGCCGCGATTTCGCAGGCTAACTTCCTCGGAACCGGCAAGACGATCAGTCTCGGCGCCGAGACGAGCGCCTTCAGCACGAATTACAACTTCAACTACTTCGATCCGTATTACACGATCGACGGCGTGAGCCGCGGTTTCGGCATCAGCTATTCGAGCTCCGACTACGCCGAGCTGAACCTCGCGGCCTTCAGCACCGATCAGTTCAGCGTGAACACGACGTATGGCTACCGGCTCAGTGAAACGCAGGGCCTGTCGTTCAACCTCGGCTTCAGCAATACGAAGATCGACGAAGGCTATGGTGCGGTACAGGAGATCAAGGCGAGCCCGTCGCTCGATCAATTCCCCGGCGTGACGAACTACATCGTCAGGCCCGGACGCACGCAGTCGTTCTACGATCCGAATACCGGCACGATTTTCCCGATCACCGATCCGGTCATCGCGCCGATCAGCCAACTGCCGCCGACCGCGTTCAACCAGCGCGAGGGCTTCCTCGATCGCGAAGGCAACAAGTTCAACAACCTGACGCTCGGCGTCACGTGGACCGAATCGACGTTGAACCTTGGTCTGTTCCCGACTGCCGGCAGCGCGCAGAGCCTGTCGTTCGAATTCACGGTGCCGGGCAGCGACCTGTCGTATTACCGCCTGCGCTACTACAACGAGAAATTCTTCCCGCTCACGGCCGGCGGTAACTGGATCATCCACGCGCGCGCGGACCTCGGTTACGGCGACGGTTACGGTTCGACGGAGCAGTTGCCGTTCTTCCAGAACTTCTATGCCGGCGGCCAGGGCACCGTGCGCGGCTTCGAACGCAACACGCTCGGTCCGCGCAGTACGTTCTACCAGGAATACCTGCCGATTCCGTCGGGCTACCTGAAAGACAACGACGGCAACATCGTGCTCGACATCACCGGCGCGCCGACGCCCGATCCGTCTGCACCGCTTGCGTACCTGCTGCAACAGGCCGTGGATGCCGAAGGCAACCCGCTGATCGATACGGATGGCCTTCCGATTTACCGGCAGGAACTCGCACGCACCGCGAGCGGGGCTGGCTTCAGGTCCGCGCCCTTCGGCGGCAACATCCAGACGGTCGGCACACTGGAACTGTTGTTCCCGCTGCCGTTCATCGAAGACCGCAGCCGCGTGCGATCGTCGCTGTTCGTGGACGTCGGCAACGTATTCTCGAGCTACTGCACCGACGAGCAGCTCGCGTCGAACAATTGCAGCAATTTCGAGTTTGACGAACTGCGCTACTCGGCGGGGATCTCGGTCGCGTGGCAGTCGGGCCTGATGGGCGTGATGTCCTTCAGCCTTGCCAAAGCGTTCAATAGCAGTAACATAGATGAGACCGAAGTATTCCAGTTCAATCTGGGCCAATCCTTCTGATTCGACTACATAATTCCATTTCCGGCCGGGTGTTTTCCTCCGGCCCGAGCCCCAACCGCATAACAACTACAAGACCAGTTTCCCTACGGAGTGAACACATCATGCGTTTTCTGTCCCTGACCAAACGGGCAACCCTGAAAGCCGCCTCGCTGCTCCTCGTTGCCGCATTCGCGACGCCAGCCTTCGCGGCCGATGCGCCGATGAAGATCGCCGTACTCGACATGGCCGGCGCACTGTTCAACTCCGAACGCGCCAAGGCCGTGGATGCAGAGATCGAGCAACAAACGGCGGAAGACCAGGCCAAGCTGCGCTCGATCCAGGAACAGGCCACCGCGATCAACGAAAAGTTGCAGCAGGATGCGGCGGTGCTGAGCGACGAGGAAAAGCGCAAGGCGCAAACCGAACTGCAGGATCTGAGCGTGCAGTACCAGGCCGTCGGCGAACGCGTGCAGGCACTGCTGCAGCAGCGTCGTGAACAGTTCCAGCAGCAGCATGCGCAGGCGCTGATCCAGGCGATCCAGGCCGTCATCGAAGAAGGCCAGTACGACATGGTGATCCGTGCCGAGGCCGCACTGCATTTCAACACGGCGCTCGACATCACGGCGCGCGTCACCGAAAAGCTGAACCAGCAGCCCTGATAAAACGCCACGTGTGAGCGTCGTGCCAAGTCATTCGTTGCACGCCCTGGCGAGTCAGCTGGGGCTGACGCTGGACGGCGCTCCCGACGTGACGATCATCGGCCTCGCGACGCTCGAGAAGGCCGGTCCCTCGCACCTCAGCTTCTACAGCAACCGCCGCTTTCACCAGGCCCTGACGCGCACGCGCGCGGCGGCCGTGATCCTGCGCGCCGAAGATGCCGGCGTTTGCCCGGTGCCTGCTCTCATCTGCGACAACCCCTACGCAGCCTACGCGCGGCTCTCGCAGCTGTTCGCGCCGCCGCCGGCCGGAGCACCAGGCATTCATCCGTCGGCCGTCGTGGATCCCGATGCGCGCATTGCGCCTGATGCATGCATCGGTCCTCACGTCGTGATCGGATCCGGTACGGTCGTCGAGGCGCGCGCACGCATCGGCGCGAACAGCGTGGTCGGCCGCGACTGCCACCTCGGCATGGACGCGCGCCTGATGCCGAACGTCACGCTGTACGACGGCGTGCGCCTCGGAGAGCGCGTGCTCGTGCATGCGGGTGCCGTCATCGGCGGCGATGGCTTCGGCTTCGCAACCGAAGGGGAAGGGCACCACAAGATCGCGCAGCTCGGCGGCGTCACGATCGGCGACGATGTGGAAATCGGAGCCGGCACGACGATCGATCGCGGCGCGCTCGACGACACCGTGATCGAGGCGGGCGTCAAGATCGACAACCAGGTGCAGATTGCACACAACGTCCGGATCGGGGCGAACACGATCATCTGCGGCTGCAGCGCAATCGCCGGTAGCTCCGTGATCGGAAAAAACTGTATCATTGCCGGCGCTGTCGGCGTCATCAACCACGTATCGATCTGCGACCGGGTAACGGTGACGGCGATGTCGCTGGTCAACCAGTCCATTTCCGAACCCGGCGTGTATTCGTCCGGCACCGGGCTGAGCGATACGGCAAGCTGGCGCAAGAACATCGTTCGCTTCCGGCAACTCGATTCGATTTCGAAGCGCCTCCAGTCGCTCGAATCAGCTCGAAAAAACAGCGATGAATAAGTGAACGCAGGCAGGTTGCGGACGCAGCGGCAGGACCCACACGCCAGACGCAAGACCAACAAGCAAGACCGAAGCACACAAAGAAAAAAAGTACGGCCGCCTGGGCTACGGGCGCGGCACGACCAGCACCTTACAGGCGACCACCATGATGTATATCGACGATATCAAAGCCTATCTCCCACAGCGTTATCCCTTCCTGATGGTCGACCGTATCGTCGAGATCGAGATGGGCAAGCGCATCAAGGCCTACAAGAACGTCACGACGAACGAAGAATTCTTCAACGGCCATTTCCCGGCCAAGCCGATCATGCCAGGCGTCATGATCATCGAGGCACTCGCGCAGGCCGCCGGCGTACTCGGCTTCAAGAGCCAGGAGAAGCTGCCACGCGACGGATACCTGTATTACTTCGTCGGCGCCGATGACGTGCGCCTGAAGCGGCCTGTTGTGCCGGGCGACCAGCTCGTGCTCGAAGCGGAACTCGTCATCGTCCGTCGCGGCATCTACAAGTTCCAGTGCAAGGCCACCGTCGATGGCGAACTCGCTTGCGAAGCGACCATCCTGTGCGCGGAGCGCAAGGAATAAGCACGCGAGGGAGAGCAGTGTGAACAGCAACATCATCCTCATCGATCCCACGGCGCGCGTCGCGCCGGATGCGAAGCTCGGCAGCAATGTAAGAATCGGACCGTGGACCGTCGTCGGTCCCGGCGTCGAAATTGGCGATGACTGCGAGATCGCCTCGCATGTCGTGCTGAAGGGCCCAACGAGACTCGGCAAGCGGAATCGCATCTTCCAGTTCGCGTCCGTAGGCGAAGATCCTTCCGACAAGAAATTCCACGGCGAAGCCAGCCGCCTCGAAGTCGGCGACGACAACGTCATCCGTGAAGGCGCGACGATCCATCGCGGCACGGCCGTCGGCGGCAACGTCACGCGCATTGGTTCGCGCAACCTGTTCATGCCGTATACGCATGTCGCGCACGACTGCATCATCGGCAACGACACGATCTTCTCGAACAACGCCGCCGTCAGCGGCCACGTCGTCGTCGACGACTGGGCGATACTCGGCGGATATGCCGGTGTGTACCAGTTCCTGCACATCGGCGCCCATGCCTTCATCGGCGCGCAGTCTCACGTGAACATGGACGTGCCGGCCTACGTCCTCGTCAATGGCACGCCGCCTGAAGCGAAGGGGATCAACGTCACCGGTCTCGAGCGCCGCGGTTTCAGCAAGGACACGATCCGCACGCTGCGCAAGGCCTACAAGATCCTGTATCGCGAAGGCAACACGCTCGAAGAAGCCTTGCTAGAACTGCAGGAACTCGCCGAAGAGACGCCGGAAGTCGCCACGTTGATCGCGTCGGTGCGAGCGTCGAGTAAAGGCATCCTGCGTTGAGCGCAGCGCGCGTCCGGGTGAGTGCGTCGTGCGACGATGAGAGCGCACTGACATGAAGCCGCTGCACGTCGGCATCCTCGCCGGAGAAAGTTCCGGCGACATCCTCGGAGCCGGCTTGATGGAAGCGCTGCGGCAGCAGCATCCGGCGATCAGGTTCTCCGGCATCGGTGGTCCACTGATGCAGCAACAGGGGCTCGCGTCACGGGTGCCGATGGAGCGCCTCTCCGTCATGGGCCTCGTCGAACCGCTCAAGCGCCTGCCGGAATTGCTGCGCATCCGCCGCGACATCGTCGCGCATTTCATCAGCGAACAGCCCGACGTCTTCGTCGGGATCGATTCACCCGATTTCAATCTCGGCGTCGAAGGCCGCCTGCGTGCGCAGGGCATCCGCACGGTGCACTATGTGAGCCCGTCGGTGTGGGCCTGGCGGCAGCGCCGCATCCGCAAGATCGCGGCCGCCGTCGATCTCGTGCTGACGCTGTTTCCCTTCGAAGCGGATTTCTACCGGCAGCAGGGCGTGCCGGTGAGTTTCGTCGGGCATCCGCTCGCCGATGTGATTCCGATGGAGCCCGATCGGGCTGAAGCACGCGCGAGGCTCGGTCTGCAGGCCGATGCCCGCGTCGTCGCGCTGTTGCCGGGCAGTCGCCAGGGCGAAGTGGCGCGAATGGGGGCCGTGTTCGTGCAAACCGCAACGCTGCTCGCGCATCAGGACCCCGCACTGCAGTTCCTGCTGCCTTGCGCGAACGCTGAGCGAAAGGAACAGCTGCGTGCACTGTTGTCGGCAATGCCGACTGCGAACAAGGCGGCAATTCACCTGCTCGACGGGCAGTCGCGGGTGGCGATGACTGCGGCCGATGCCGTATTGTTGGCTTCGGGCACGGCGGCGCTCGAGGCGATGCTGCTGAAGCGGCCAATGCTCGTGTGCTACCGGATGGCGCCGCTGTCGTACGCGATCATTTCGAGAATGTTGAAAGTGCCGCATTTTTCGTTACCGAACCTGTTGGCCAACGCGCCGCTCGTCGAAGAGCTCGTGCAGGATGCCGTGCAGCCCGCGAATCTCGCAGCTAAGATGTCGGCATTGCTGAACCGCTCGGCAGCCCAACAGCAGGGCCTCGATGCCCGGTACCGCGATATCCATCATGCGCTGGCCGGCGGTGCCAGCGTGAAAGCGGCGACGGCCGTGCTGCAGCTCGTGGAGCGGTGATGAGACTGCGCCGTCTTCCGCTCGCACTGACGAAGGACCAGCTCGGACTGATCGCCGGCGTCGACGAAGTGGGGCGCGGTCCGCTCGCGGGAGACGTCGTCGCGGCGGCCGTCATCCTAGACCCTGCAAAGCCGATGATCAGGGGACTCGCCGATTCGAAGCAGCTGACGTCAGAGCGGCGTGAAGTATTGTATGAACTCATCCTTGCTCGTGCCGTCGCGACGTCGGTGGCACGCGCGTCGGTTCACGAAATCGACAGCCTGAACATCCTGCATGCCAGCATGCTTGCGATGCATCGCGCTGTGGCAGCGCTCGCCGTGCAGCCGGCTTTCGTCTATGTCGACGGCAACCGCCTTCCGCGCTGGGAATACCGGTCGGAAGCCGTGATTCAGGGCGACGGTCGCATCGCTGCAGTCGCTGCCGCGTCGATCATCGCGAAGGTCACGCGCGACCGCGAGCTGGCAGCGCTCGATTCGCAGTATCCTGGCTATGGTTTCGCGCAGCACAAGGGGTACGCGACGCGGATGCACATGCAGGCGCTGCGCGACCTCGGCCCATCGCCGATCCACCGGCGCAGCTTCATGCCGGTGAGGGACCTGCTCGGCTCGGAGCGTGGATCGAACCTCGACTTCGACGGTTTGCAGGACGACGATCCGCTCGATTTCGACGAGATTCCGCAGGGCGCCTGAACCCCTCGCCGTACGGCGCGGCGCGGCAGTCCAAGGCGTGAAATTCGCGCGAACGCAGCGACAGTTCGCCACCCCGCGGCTGTCAAAAGCCTCCTGCAGCCGCTACACTGACGCGGCCCGTTCCGACCGACCCAGCAGACTCCATGGCGACCACTCCACAGTCCGTTTCCGCGCCAGGCTTCGTCCATCTGCGCCTGCATTCCGAGTACTCGGTCGTGGACAGCCTGATCCGCATCGAGGACCTCGTCGTCAAGGTTGCCGAGCTCGGCATGCCTGCGGTTGCCGTCACGGACCACACGAATTTCTACGCGCTTATCAAGTTCTACACGGCGGCCGCGGCAGCCGGTATCAAGCCGGTGTGCGGTTGCGACCTGGTCGTCGCAGAGGACGAGAATCCCGAACAGCTGTCGCTGCTCGTGCTGCTCGTGAAAGACCAGATCGGTTACAGCAACCTGATCGAGCTGATCTCGCGTGCATACCGCGAAGGCCAGCATCGCGGCAACGTGTCGGTCAAGCGCAGCTGGTTGCACGGCAAAACCGATGGACTGATCGCACTTTCCGGGGCCGCGCGCGGCGATGTCGGCCAGGCCTTGCTCGGCGACGACCTGCCACAGGCGCGAGCCGCGCTGAAGTTCTGGCAGCGGCTCTTTCCCGATCGCTACTACCTCGAGCTGCAACGCACCGGCCGCCCCGGTGACGCCGAACATGTGCGTCGAGCCGTGGCGCTCGCGCTCGAAACGGGTTGCCCGGTCGTCGCGACGAACGACGTGCGTTTCCTGAAGCCCGACGAATTCGAAGCGCACGAAGCGCGCGTATGCATCAACGAGCGCCGCACGCTCGACGATCCGCGCCGGCCGCGCAACTATTCCGAGCAGCAGTATCTGCGCAGCGTCGACGAGATGCGCGAACTGTTCAGTGACCTGCCCGAAGCGCTCGAAAACACCGTCCAGATCGCCTTGCGCTGCAACCTCGAACTGCAGCTCGGCAAACCGCGCCTGCCGGACTATCCCGTTCCGCCGGGCATGACGATCGCGGAATTCTTCCGCGCGCAAAGCGAGAAGGGTCTCGCGGAGCGGCTCGCAAAACTCTACGACGTCGGGGCGCCGGACTTTGCGGACAAGCAACGTACCTACCAGGAACGCCTCGACTTCGAGCTCGGCATCATCGAACAGATGGGTTTTGCCGGATACTTCCTGATCGTGATGGAGTTCATCCAGTGGGCGAAGGACAACGGCATTCCGGTGGGCCCGGGTCGCGGATCCGGGGCCGGCTCGCTCGTGGCATATGCATTGAAGATCACGGACCTCGATCCGTTGGCCTACGACCTGCTGTTCGAACGATTCCTGAACCCTGAGCGCGTGTCGATGCCCGACTTCGATATCGACTTCTGCATGGACGGCCGCGACCGCGTTATCGAGCATGTCGCCGACCTGTACGGCCACGACGCAGTCTCGCAGATCATCACGTTCGGTACGATGGCCGCGAAGGCCGTGATCCGCGACGTGGGCCGTGTGCAGGGCAAGTCATATGCGCTTGCCGACAAGCTGTCCAAGCTCGTGCCGTTCGAAGTCGGCATGACGCTCGCGAAAGCGAAGGAAGTCGAACCGCAGCTCACCGAATTCCTCGCCGCCGACGAGGAGGCGCAGGACATCATGGAAATGGCGGAGGTGCTCGAAGGCCTCGTGCGCAACGTCGGCAAGCATGCTGGTGGCGTTGTCATCGCGCCCGGCAAACTCACCGACTTCACGCCGCTGTACTGCGACGAGAGCGGCGCCAACCTCGTCACGCAGTTCGACAAGGACGATGTCGAGAAAGCCGGCCTCGTCAAATTCGACTTCCTCGGCCTGCGCACGCTGACGATCATCGACTGGGCGCTGAAGATGATCGCCGCGAGTGGCCTGGAGCAGATCGACATCGCGCGCATACCGCTCGACGACGACAAGGTTTACAAGCAGCTGGAGAAGGGCGATACGACCGCGATCTTCCAGCTCGAATCGCGCGGCATGAAAGACCTCATCAAGCGCCTGAAGCCGAGCACCTTCGAAGACATCATCGCGCTCGTTGCGCTGTTCCGTCCCGGTCCGCTCGGATCTGGCATGGTCGACGACTTCATCGACCGCAAGCACAAGCGCAAGGCCGTCACGTACCCGCATCCGGATCTCGAGCCAGTGCTGCGCAATACGTACGGCGTGATCCTGTACCAGGAACAGGTGATGCAGATCGCGCAGGTGCTCGCGAACTACACGCTCGGCGGCGCCGACATGCTGCGCCGCGCGATGGGCAAGAAGAAGCCGGAGGAAATGCAGAAGCAGCGCGCGATTTTCCTCGACGGCGCCGCGAAGCGCGGCATCGATGCCGGCCAGGCCGAGGCCATCTTCCTGCTGATGGAAAAATTCGCCGACTACGGTTTCAACAAGTCGCATTCGGCTGCCTACGCACTCGTGTCGTACCAGACGGCCTGGCTGAAATGCTATTACCCCGCGCATTTCATGGCCGCCGTGCTGTCGGCCGACATGCAGAATACCGACAAGATCGTGGTACTCATCGAGGAATGCCGGCGCATGGGGCTCGACGTGCTGCCGCCCGACGTCAACGTCGGCAGCTACGGATTCACGGTGAATGCGACAGGCCAGATCATCTACGGCCTCGGCGCAATCAAGGGGCTCGGCGAAGGGCCGGTGGAAAACCTAGTGAGGGTGCGCCGCGAAAGCGGCCCGTTCACGGACCTGTTCGACTTCTGCAAACGCACCGACCACGCGACGATGAACAAGCGCGCGATCGAAGCGCTCATTCGCGCCGGCGCGGCGGATGGATTCGGTGCCGACCGTGCCGTGCTGCTTGCGAGCATGCCGGATGCCGTGAAGACAGCCGAGCAGAACAACCGCACGGCCGCGAGCGGCGTCGGCGACCTGTTCGGCGAAGTCACGCCCGCGCCGAAGAACGAAGACGTATATGCGGCCTTCCGCAACGTGCGGCCCTGGAGCGACCAGCAGCGCCTGCGCGAGGAGAAGGAGACACTGGGGCTGTATCTGTCGGGTCATCCGATCAACGAATACCTGCCTGAGCTCAAGCAGATCACGCGCAACATCATCGCTGACCTGAAGGCCGACAGGGCGGCGCAACTCGTCGCCGGGCTGATCCACGACGTGCGCACGATGAAGAGCAAGCGCGGCGATACGATCGCCATCATCACGCTCGACGATCGCAGCGGCCGCATCGAAGCCAGCCTGTTCGGCGAGGTGTACCTGCAGTGCCGCGAACTGTTGCGCAAGGACGCGGTCGTCGTCGTCGAGGGCGTCGTCAGCATCGATGAATACAATGGCAACGGCCAGCTGCAGGTCCGCGCGCGGCGCGTACTGTCCCTGCAGGACGCGCGCTGTCAACTCGCGCGCCGCCTGAGTTTGACCTTGCAACACGAGGGTTTGACGGTAGAATCGCTGCCCGCGCTCGAAGCCATCCTGGCCGCCCATCGCATGCAGGCGGCCGCTGCCAATGGCACGGCGGGTGGGCGGGTTGCGCAGGGCGGCGGTCCGCATGAGCATGCAAGCCGCAACGAGGCTGCAAGAACGCCGACAGGTTGCGAGATCGTCCTCCACCTGCAGCGGCCGGACGTGCAGGGCATCATCAACTTCGGTTCCGCGTGGCGAGTACAGCCCGACGCCGAACTGCTGCAGAAGCTGCGCGACAACTATGGCAAGGCCAGCGTCGCGCTGCAGTACTGAGCATTGCCGTACCAGTAACGGAAGTCACAGACTCGATGAATCCTGATTATCTCGAATTCGAACAGCCGATCGCCGAACTCCAGGCGAAGATCGACGAGCTGCGCCTCGTCGGCTCCGACAACAAGCTGAACATCAGCGAAGAGATCGCGCGGCTGCAGGACAAAAGCCTCAAGCTCACCGAAAAAATCTTCTCGGCGCTGACGCCGTGGCAAATTTCGCTGATGGCGCGCCATCCGCAGCGGCCCTACACGGCCGACTACATCGAGCACATCTTCGACGACTTCGACGAGCTGCACGGCGATCGCCTGTTCGCCGACGACGCGGCGCTGATCGGCGGCGTCGCGTATCTCGATGGAACGCCAGTGATGGTCATTGGTCACCAGAAGGGCCGCACGACGGCAGAGAAGGTGAAGCGCAATTTCGGCATGCCGAAGCCTGAGGGCTATCGCAAGGCGCGCCGCCTGATGCTGCTCGCCGAACGTTACCGCATGCCAGTGCTGACCTTGATCGATACACCAGGCGCCTACCCGGGCGTGGACTCCGAAGCACGCGGCATCAACGAAGCAATCGCGGAAAACCTCGCCATCATGTCGCGGCTTCGCACGCCGATCATTGCGACCGTGACGGGTGAGGGCAATTCCGGCGGCGCGATCGCGATCGGCGTGTGCGACCACCTGAACATGCTGCAGTACTCGACTTATTTCGTGATTTCGCCCGAAGGCTGCGCGACGATCCTGTGGAAGTCCGCCGACCACAAGGCCGCCGCTGCCGAAGCGATGGGCGTCACGTCCGCGCGCCTCGAAGAGCTTGGCATCGTCGACCAGACGATCCCCGAGCCGCTCGGTGGCGCACATCGCGATGTGAAGGCGATGGCGTTGCGCCTGAAGGAGCAATTGCGCGAGCAGGTTGCGCGCTTCGGCGCGATGGACATCGACGAACTGCTCGAGCGCCGCTATCGCCGCCTGATGAGCCATGGCGCGCCGCAGAGCGCCTGAGGCCGGCGGCGCAGCACGCCTCAGCGGCCTGATCGAGGCCTGTCCCGAATTCCAGCAAGCCAGTGGCATCGTCGTCGCATTGAGCGGCGGACTCGATTCCACGGTCCTCCTCCACCTGTTGCACGACGCCTGTGCGCGGCAGGTAATCGACGCGCCGCTGCGCGCGGTGCATGTTAATCATGTGCTACAGCTGGATGCCGATAGCTGGCAGGAACACTGCCGCGCGGTGTGCGCCAGCCTGGGTATCGAGTTCGAAGCCGTGCGTTCGCCGGTCGTGCCCGTTCGCGGCGAAAGCCTCGAGGAAAGTGCACGCGACGTGCGCCATGCCGTATTCGAGAACGCGTTGAGTAGCGGCGAGGTGCTCACGCTTGCGCAGCATCGCGACGACCAGGTGGAAACCGTACTGTTTCGCCTGCTGCGTGGCAGCGGCGTCGCAGGGCTTGCCGGCATGCCGCGCATACGATCCTGTGGCAGGGGCACGATGCTGCGCCCGCTGCTGGATGCCGGACGCAGCGAACTGCATGCCTACGCGCTTGCCCACCGGCTTTCGTGGATCGACGATGGAAGCAATGCCGATCCACGCTTCGACCGCAATTTCCTGCGCAATGCCGTGTTGCCGCTGATGGCCGAACGCTGGCCCGGCCTGGCCGGCGCCGTGACGCGCACGGCGATGCTTTCGGCAGAAGCTGCTGAACTGTGCGACGAACTTGCGGCTGGCGATCTGCGCAGCATCGTCGGCCCACGGCCGCACCAGCTGGAGCTCGCACGACTGCAGTCGCTGAGCGATGTGCGCCAGCGCAATGTCGTGCGCCACTGGCTGCAGGGTTTCTGTTCGCAGAACTCGCTTGCTTCGCCCACGCACGAAGTGCTGGCGCGCAGCTTCACCGAAGTCGTTGCCGCGCGCCCCGATGCCGAGCCGTTGCTTGCGTGGGGAGAGGACGATGCGGCTGCGGAGCTGCGGCGCCACCGCGGCTACCTGCATGCGATGAAACGCCTGCCACCGCCACCTGAACCGTTGCGCTGGTCGACCGGCATGCCCTGCATTTTGCCCCGGCCCTACGGTGAACTTGCATTGCGACCCTGTGAGGGCCGGGGGATTCCACGCGAACGTGTGCCGGCATTGCGCGTGTGTTTTCGCAACGGCGGCGAAATCGTCAAGGTAGCGGGGCGGCCCACGCGTCCATTGAAAAAGATTCTTCAGGATGCCGGCGTTCCACCCTGGTTGCGCGAACGGATTCCGCTGCTGTATGCGGGAGACGAACTGGTCGCCGTTGCAGACTTGCTTATCTGCGACGGATGGCTCGCCGAAGGGGCCGGATCCAGCTGCCGCATCGTGTGGTCGCACCCAGATTTGGATTGTGGATACCCCCCTCATCTGTTAATCTGACCGCCCATCAAGAACCTTCTAAAGCATGCGTTTTTTGTGCATGGGATGCGTTCACTCTGGACTGATGGGCTGTAGATGACTCACTTCATTTTTATTACCGGCGGCGTAGTTTCTTCACTCGGTAAAGGGATCACCTCAGCATCCCTCGCGGCGATCCTCGAAGCCCGCGGACTGAAAGTCACGATGCTCAAACTGGATCCGTACATCAACGTGGATCCGGGCACGATGAGCCCCTTCCAGCACGGCGAAGTGTACGTCACCGAAGACGGTGGCGAGACCGACCTCGACCTCGGTCATTACGAGCGGTTCATCAATACGACGATGTCGCGCCGCAACAACTTCACGGCCGGCCGCATCTACGAGGAAGTGATCAAGAAGGAGCGCCGCGGCGATTACCTCGGCGCGACCATCCAGGTCATTCCGCACATCACCGACGAAATCAAGGCTCGCGTATACGAAGGCGCCGGCGATGCCGACATCGCGCTCGTCGAGATCGGCGGCACGGTAGGTGACATCGAATCGCAACCGTTCCTCGAAGCCGCGCGCCAGATGCGCGTGGAACTGGGTTCGAGCCGCGTATTGTTCCTCCATCTCACGCTCGTGCCGTACATCGCCACAGCCGGTGAAACCAAGACGAAGCCGACACAGCACTCCGTACGCGACCTGCGTTCGATCGGTATCCAGCCCGACGTGCTCGTGTGTCGCTCCGACCACGAAATCTCCGAATCCTCGCTGCGCAAGATCGCGCTGTTCACGAACGTCGAACTGCCGGCGGTCGTTTCGCTGCAGGACACGGCGACGATCTATTCCGCACCACTGCTGCTGCATGCCACCGGCCTGGATGAAACGATCCTCAAGCGCTTCGGCCTGAACTGCCCGGTTGCCGACCTCAGCGAATGGCAGCGCGTCGTCGATGCGGTGCAGAAGCCCGAACGTGAAGTCACCGTCGCGATGGTCGGCAAGTACATGGAATTGCTCGACGCCTACAAGTCGCTGATCGAGGCGCTGAAGCACGCGGGTATCCAGACGCGTACGCGCGTGAAGGTCCGCTACATCGATTCCGGTTCGATCGAAACCGAGGGCGTCGGCGTGCTCGAAGGCGTCGATGGCATCATCGTGCCTGGTGGCTTCGGCGAGCGCGGCATCAACGGCATGATCATCACGGCCAATTACGCACGCACGCACCGGATTCCATACCTCGGCATCTGTCTCGGCCTGCACATCGCCGTGATCGAATTTGCGCGCAACGTGCTCGGGCTCGCGCAGGCGCACAGCACCGAGTTCGATCGCCAGTCGCCCGATCCGGTCATTGCGATGATCACGGAGTGGACGGCGGCCGACGGCAGCGTCGAACTGCGCAATGAGAATTCCGACAAGGGTGGCACGATGCGCCTCGGCGGCCAGCAGTGCCGCCTGCTCGACGACTCGGTCGTGAAGGATTGCTACCAGAAGGACGTCATCGTCGAACGCCATCGCCATCGTTACGAAGTGAACAATAATTACGTCAAACGCCTCGAAGACGGCGGCATGCGTTTCACCGGTAAGTCTATGGACGGCAACCTGATGGAGGTCGTCGAGGTGCCGGAGCATCCGTGGTACCTGTCGTGCCAGTTCCATCCGGAATTCACGTCGACGCCGCGCGGCGGCCATCCGCTGTTCACGGGCTTCGTGAAAGCCGCGATCAAGCAGAGCGAGACCGTGAAACGCTGATGGAAGCGACGACACTGCGACTCGGCAACATCGCCATCGGCAACAACCAGCCGATGATCCTCGTCGGCGGCATGAACGTACTCGAATCCGAGGAGCTCGCCTTGCGCGTGGCGGCGGAGTTCAAGCGCGTGTGCGCGAAGCTCGGGATACCGTATGTATTCAAGGCTTCGTTCGACAAGGCCAACCGCTCGTCGATAACGTCGTTTCGCGGCCCGGGCCTCGACAAAGGCCTGAAGATACTCGCGCGCATCAAGAGCGAACTCGGCCTGCCGCTGCTTACCGATATCCACGAACCTGACCAGGCACAGGCCGCCGCCGAAGTCGTCGACATCCTGCAGTTGCCGGCCTTCCTGTCGCGGCAGACGGATCTCGTCATCGCGCTCGCGAAGACCGGCGCGCTGATCAACATCAAGAAAGCGCAGTTCCTCGCGCCGCGCGAAATGGGCCACATCCTGCGCAAGTTCGAGGAGGCCGGTAACCGGCAACTGCTGCTGTGCGAACGCGGGACCTCTTTCGGCTACAACAATCTCGTGGTCGACATGCTGGGTTTTCCCATCTTGAAGCAATTCGGTTACCCGGTATTGTTCGACGTCACGCATGCACTGCAGATGCCCGGCGGACGCGCGGACAGTGCCGGCGGCCGCCGCCAGGACATCGTCAGCCTCGCTCGCGCCGGCATCGCTCAGGGCCTCGCCGGGCTGTTTCTGGAAGCACACCCGGAACCCGACAAGGCGCTGTGCGACGGCCCCTGCGCCTTGCCGCTGGACTCGCTCGAGCCTTTTCTCACGCAGTTGCAGGCGCTCGACAGGCTGGTCAAAAGCCAGCCTGAACTCCGTATCGATTAACGTTTCGTAAAGAGGTAAAGCGTGAGCAAGATCGTCGAAATCGTCGCCCGTGAAGTGCTGGATTCGCGTGGCAATCCAACCGTGCAGGCGGACGTCATCCTTGCCAGCGGCGCGAAGGGCGTCGCCTGTGCACCGTCGGGTGCTTCCACCGGTTCGCGCGAAGCGCTGGAACTGCGCGACAAGGACCCGAAACGCTATGGCGGAAAGGGCGTGCTGAAAGCAGTCGCCGCCGCGAATGGTGAAATCCGCAAGGCGCTCGTCGGCATGGACGCGATGGAACAGGACAAACTCGACGCGCGCATGATCGAACTCGACGGCACCGACAACAAGGCGCGCTTCGGCGCAAACTCGATTCTCGCAGTGTCGCTCGCTTCCGCACGCGCCGCGGCGCTCGCGGCACGCAAGCCGCTGTATGCGTGGATCGCGGAACTCAACGGCACCGCCGGCAAATTCTCCATGCCTGTGCCGATGATGAATATCATCAACGGCGGCGAGCATGCCGACAACAACGTCGACATCCAGGAGTTCATGGTGCAGCCGGTCGGCGCGCCCGACTTCCGCGACGCGCTGCGCTATGGCGCGGAAGTGTTCCATGCGTTGAAGTCGGTGCTGGGCAACAAGGGCCTGAATACGGCCGTCGGTGACGAAGGCGGCTTTGCGCCGAATCTTCCATCGAATGCCGCAGCGCTCGACGCCATCATGGAAGCGATCACGAAAGCCGGCTTCACGCCCGGCAAGGAAATCTGCCTTGCGCTCGACTGCGCAGCCTCCGAGTTCTACCACGACGGCAAGTACAATCTCGAAGGCGAGGGCAAGGCCTACACGAGCGAACAATTTGCGGACTACCTCGCCGGGCTCGTCGCGCAGTATCCGATCCTGTCCATCGAAGACGGCATGCACGAAGGCGACTGGGACGGCTGGGCGGTGCTCACGCGTAAACTCGGCAACAAGGTGCAGCTCGTCGGCGACGACCTGTTCGTCACGAATACGAGCATCCTCGAGCGTGGCATCAAGTCGAGCATCGCGAATTCGATCCTGATCAAGTTCAACCAGATCGGCACGCTGACCGAAACGCTGGCTGCGATTCGCATGGCGCGCGCGGCGGGATACACGGCGGTAATTTCGCATCGTTCCGGCGAAACCGAAGATACGACGATCGCGGATCTCGCAGTGGGCACTGCTGCCGGCCAGATCAAGACCGGCTCGCTGTGCCGTTCCGATCGCGTGGCGAAATACAACCGCCTGCTCGTGATCGAGGAAGAGTTGCAGGGCAAGGCCGCGTATCGCGGCCGTGCGGAGTTCAGCCGCTAGGGCGCGAGGCCAGCCGGCCAGGTAGCGATGAAAACGATTCTCGTCATGTTGTTGCTCGTGCTGCTGGCGCTGCAGGTGCGGCTGTGGGCTGGCGCCGGGAGCATCGCGGAAATCGTGCGGCTCGAGAACGCGATCGAGGCACAGAACGTCGAGAACGCGCAACTGGAAGCGCGCAACGGCGTGCTGATGGAAGATGTCAGCGACCTGCGCAACGGTCTCGATTCCATCGAGGAGCGCGCACGCAACGAGCTTGGACTCATTCGCCAGGGCGAGACCTTTTACCTGATGGTCGACGAGGAGCCGAAGGCCCCAGAACCCGCAACGCCGGCTGTCGAGCCGATGCGACCGGAGGCACTGCCCGAGAAAATCGCGCTGGAACCGCCTCCGGAAATCGCCGACGAAGACAATCCGTATCTCGAGATGTTCCGCGACGAGCAGGTGGCGCCGGTCGACTCCGCGGCCGCAGCCGGATCGACGGCGGACCAGTAAGGTGGCCGGCACGCAGACTCCCGGCCGTTACTTTCTCGTGCTGCCGGCTGCCGGCAGTGGCCGCCGCATGCAGGCGGAGTTGCCGAAACAATATCTGGAACTCGCGGGTTGCAGCCTGCTGCAACACAGTCTCGAACGGATCGGCGCCTTGCCTGAAATCGAACGCATCGTAGTCGCGCTCGCACACGAAGACCCACGCTGGCCCCCTCTGCGTGCCGCATTGCCGGTCGCCGTGGCTGCCAAAGTGTCTACCGTGACGGGCGGCGCGGAACGCATGCAGTCGGTCGCCAATGCACTGGTGGCGCTGCAACCGCATGCCCGTGCCAATGACTGGGTACTCGTGCACGATGCCGTGCGGCCCTGCGTACACGAAACCGACGTGCGCAAGTTGTTGCACGAGACGGCCAATGACGAAACAGGCGGTCTTCTTGGACTCCCTGTGCGCGAAACCCTGAAGGAGTGCGACGATGCCCAGCGCTTCGTCGCGCGTACCGTGGACCGCAGCCGCATCTGGCAGGCGGCGACGCCGCAGGTGTTCCGCTTTGCCGTGCTGCAGCGCGCACTGCAACATGCCGCGCAGGAGTCGAGCTTCGTGACGGATGAAGCAGGAGCCGTCGAAGCGCTCGGCCTGCCAGTCCGTCTCGTCGCCGGCCGTGCCGACAACCTGAAGATCACATACCCAGGCGACCTCATGCTCGCGGCCGCCGTGCTCGAAGCGCAGGCGCGCGAAAGCATCGCGGCGCGCGCAAGCACAGGAACGAGTGCCGGCATATGAGCGACACCGTGCAATTCCGGATTGGCCATGGCTACGACGTACACCGCTTCGCCGACGATGCGGAACCCGGCGCGCAGCTGACGATAGGTGGCGTACGCATCGCGCACTCGCACCGCCTGCTCGCGCATTCGGACGGTGACGTACTCGTGCATGCATTGTGCGATGCGCTGCTCGGCGCGCTCGCACTCGGCGACATCGGCAAGCATTTCCCCGACAGCGACGCGCGGTACCGCAATTGCAGCAGCCTGTTGCTGCTGCAGAACGTGCTCACGCTCATCCGCACCGAAGGCTGGAACGTGGCGAATGCCGATACGACGCTCGTCGCTCAGTTGCCTCGCTTTGCCCCGCACGTACCGGCCATGCGCGAGACGCTATCCGCCGCGATGAACGTGGCGAAGGACCAGGTCAGCGTGAAGGCCACCACTACCGAAGGCCTGGGGTTCGCCGGCCGCCAGGAAGGCATTGCGTGCTATGCAGTCGTCCTGTTGCAGCGGATGGCAGCATGAACGCCGCCATTCCGGCATATCGCGACTGGGACAGCCTCGAGCGTGCTTTCGGTACGCCTCCCTTGAGCGCCGTATTCAAGCAACGGCCCGAGGACTTCCACGTAGACGAAATCCTCGGCTTCGAAGCCGACGGCAACGGCGAACATCTGCTGCTGCACGTCGAAAAAACCGGACTGACGACATTCGAGGCGCAGGCCATGCTCGCGCGCCACTACGGTGTAGCGTTGCGGGACACGGCCTTCGCCGGCATGAAGGACAAGCAGGGCGTCACGCGCCAGTGGTTCAGCGTGCCGGCACGCAAGGACAGTCCGCCGGAAACGCCGCAATTGCCAGGACTGAGTATCCTGGGTAGTGCGCGCAACAGCCGCAAATTGCGCCGCGGCAGCCATCGCGCGAACCGTTTCCGCATCGTGTTGCGTGCTCCGGCGGGTGATCGCGACGTGATACGCGCGCGGATCGAAACAGTCGCGGCGCGCGGCGTGCCGAATTATTTCGGTGCGCAACGCTTCGGCCGCGACGAAGCCAACGTGCCGGCAGCGCTCGCATGGTTTCGTGGCGAATCGCCGCCGGCGCGCCAGCAGCGCAGCCTGCTGCTGTCGGCCGCGCGCAGTTACCTTTTCAACATGCTTCTCGCGCGCCGGGTGCGCGATGGCAACTGGGATCGCTGGATCGACGGCGACGTCATGGCGCTGGCCGGTACTGCGAGCACTTTTGCCTGTTCACGCGCAGGCGTGGATGAATTGCAGCGCAGGCTTGCGGACTTCGACATCCATGCCACGGGTCCTCTATGGGGCAAGGACATGCCCGCCACGACCGGTGCCGCGCTCGCACTCGAGAGCGCGCTGGCTACCGAATATGCCGAGCTCTGCGATGGCCTGGCCGCGCAGGGTCTGGAACAGGAGCGCCGTCCATTGCGCGTCCAGGTGAGCGGATTGCAGGCGCAGTTCGACGATGATGCGCTAGTACTCGAATTCAGCCTCGTGCGCGGCGCCTATGCGACGGCGGTATTGCGCGAACTGCTGCAGCCGGGGTTTGCATGAGCCTGCTGCTGTCCAACGACGACGGCGTACATGCGCCGGGACTCGAGGCCCTGCGACAGGTACTGCGGCGTGATCATGAGCTCGTCGTCATTGCGCCAGACCGCGACAAATCCGGAGTCAGCAACTGCCTGACACTCGACCGTCCGCTGCAGATCATCCAGCTCGACGCGGAACGCTATGCCGTCGATGGCACGCCAACCGATTGCATCCATCTCGGTACGTCCGGCATCGTCATCGACGAACCGGAGCGTGTGATATCCGGCATCAATTTCGGGGCGAACCTCGGCGACGACGTGCTGTACTCGGGGACGGTCGCCGCCGCCATGGAAGGACGCTTCCTCGCGAAGCCCGCGCTCGCCTTTTCGCTCGTCGTCTCCGATTACTCGGTGCATACGCTCGAGCGCTTCCGCGTGGCAGCGATCATCGCGCAGCGCGTATTGCAACTGAGCGACGGCCTCACGCTGCCGCCACGCACGGTATTGAACGTGAACATCCCGGATCTGCCCGAAGAACGGATTATGGGTTTCCGTCTGACGACGCTCGGACAGCGGCTGCGCGGCGAGAACCCGATCAGCACGCGTAACCCTAGGGGCAAGACGCTGTACTGGATCGGACGCGCCGGCGGGCCCGTCGAGCGCATTCCCGGCTCGGACTTCCACGCCGTGGAACATGGCTATGTGTCGATCACGCCGCTGCACGCGGACATGTGCAGCCAGCCCGCGATGCACGCGGCCACAGAGCAGTTCCGCGAACTCGCGGCGCATTTCGAACGAGAGACAGGCACGTGAATTCGCAGAAGATCCAGGGCATCGGCATGACTTCCCAGCGTACGCGCGAACGCATGGTGCAGCGCCTTGGCGACCAGGGCATCGCGAACCTGCGCGTGCTCGAGGCCATGCTCAGCACGCCGCGGCATCTGTTCATCGAGGAAGCATTCGCGCACCGCGCCTACGAAGACGTGGCGCTCCCCATCGCCTTCAACCAGACGATCTCGCAGCCCTATATCGTGGCGCGGATGACCGAACGGCTGATGGCCGGCATGCCGGAGCAGGGCAAGGTGCTCGAAATCGGGACCGGCTGTGGCTACCAGACCGCGATCCTCGCGCGCCTTGTGGCGCACGTGTACAGCATCGAGCGGATCAGCCCGCTACTCGAAAAGACGCGGGTACGCCTGAGGGACCTGAAGATAGCCAACATCACGCTGAAGTGTGCGGATGGCAGCCACGGCTGGTCGCAGCATGCGCCGTTCGACGGCATCATCGTCACGGCAGCGGCGCCGGTAGTGCCCGAGGCGCTGCTGAAGCAACTGGCCGATGGGGGGACGCTCGTGGTGCCCGAGGGCGAGCGCAACCAGGTGCTGCGCGTGTACCGCAAGGTGGACGGCAAGGTGGTGTCGGAGGACCTCGAAGCCGTGCGTTTCGTGCCGTTGCTGGGGGGCATCGAGCGCTGATCCGGCAGGCCGGGGAATTTCCGGAGCCAAATCAACCAGTTCCGGGCGCTTTTGTGGCAAATATCCTTTGACAGTACAGGGGCACATCACTATGATGCGCGCCCATGTTGTCGACCCCCTTTCCAGAGCGGATTGATGCGGTAAAGATGTTCGCGCGGGAAGGCACGATTACCGCGGAACTCGCACTCGCCAGACTTCAGCGCTTGATCGAGCAGCTTGCCAGTGACCAGGGCACGGTAGCTGTCGATTTGCGCTTTGGCCGTGACGAAGAAGGACGACGCGTGCTGGCAGGAACGCTGGATTCGACGGTCAAGGCCGCATGCCAGCGCTGCCTGCAGGAGATGGACCTCGACCTGCACAGCAGTTTGTCGCTGTTCGTGGTCGATACCGAAGAGGAACTGCAGGAACTGCGCGACGATCAGGACGGAGTCGTGATGCCCGAAGACGGCAATCTCGACGTGCTGGCACTGATCGAGGATGAATTGCTGCTGAGCCTGCCGATGATCCCGATGCATGAGGATCCGGCATGCAACCAGGTGCTGAATGCACTCAGGCAGGGTGGGGTAGCCGGAGAGGCCGTGGCGGAAAGCCGGCCGAACCCCTTCGCGGTACTCGCCGGGCTCAAGTCCGCCGCTGGTGCAGCGGAGAAGGTCAAAGAGAAGGGCCGAGAAGAGAAGGGCCGAGAAGAGAAGGCCAGCAATAAGAAGGCCAGCGATAAGCGCAAGACAGCGCAGGAATCACAAGGTTCGGATCCGAAGCCCGCAGGGCCGGATCGCAAACCGGGCAGGAACAAGCAGGATTCGTAGTCAAGAATTGTTACGCAGGGGTTCCGGCAGGAACCTTCCAATTGAGTCAGGAGCACAACCATGGCCGTTCAACAGAACCGCAAGACCCGTTCGAAGCGCGATATGCGCCGTTCCCACGACGCACTGACGGCCTCCACGCTGTCGACCGACGCGGAAACCGGCGAGCGTCATCGTCGTCACCACATGACCCCGGATGGGTTCTACCGCGGCCGCCAGGTCGTGCAGGTCAACAAAGACTGATACTTGTGTCCGTGTCTTCCAGCATGCGAAGACACACCCGGCGAAAAACAGCTCATTGCGAGCTGTTTTTTGTTTTGGGGCACAGGTTTGGACCCCGCTGATCCAGGATCCACTTCGTAATGACTGCGCCTGTCGCAACGCTGGGCTTTACGTTTCCCGGCCAGAATTCCCAACACGTCGGCATGCTGGCGGAGCTGGGGCAGCTGTACCCCATCGTCACTTCCACGTTTGCCGAAGCCTCCAGCGTACTCGGTTATGACCTCTGGCAGCTCGCCCAGCAGGGTCCCGAGGACCAGCAGGCGCTGACCCATATCACGCAGCCGCTGATTCTCAGTGCATCGGTCGCCATCTGGCGCCTGTGGCTTGAGCAAGACGGCCCGCTGCCAGCCATGATGGCCGGGCACAGCCTCGGTGAATATTCGGCGCTCGTATGCGCCGGCGTATTGCGTTTCGCCGACGCCGTGGACCTCGTCCGCAAGCGCGGCGAATTCATGCAGGGCGCGGTGCCCGTTGGCGTCGGCGGCATGGCCGCGATCATCGGGCTCGACGATGCCGCGATCGTTGCAGCCTGCGCCGAAGCCGGGCAAAACACGACCGGCGAGGTCGTCGCCGCCGTCAATTTCAATTCACCGGGCCAGGTCGTCATTTCCGGCCACAGTGGCGCCGTCGCGCGCGCTGGAGAGCTATGCAAGGCTGCAGGCGCCAAGCGTGTACTTCCACTTTCCGTCAGCGCGCCATTTCATTCGCCGTTGATGAAGCCGGCAGCCGAGCGCTTTGCCGCCGAGCTGGGGAATGTCGCGTTGGCGCCGCCCGTCACTCCCGTGCTGCAGAACCATGGCCTCGCGACGACCAGCGACGTCGAGATCATTCGTAACAACCTCGTACTGCAGATCTACAATCCCGTGCCGTGGGTGGCCACCGTGCAGGCCTTTGCGCAGCGCGGCATCACGACCGTCGCGGAGCTCGGCCCGGGCAAGGTGCTGACCGGATTCAACAAGCGCATCGAAGCCGGCCTGGCGACGATGGCGATCAATGACGCCGCGAGCCTCGCGAGCGCCCTCGCAGCCGTGCGCCAAAACTGAGAACAGGGAGAACACACGTGAGCATCAGCGGAAAGGTCGCGGTAGTCACCGGAGCCAGCCGTGGCATCGGCAAGGCAATTGCACTGGAACTCGGGCGCCGCGGCGCAGTCGTGCTCGGCACTGCCACGAGCGATGCGGGCGCCGCGAAGATCAGCGAGTGGCTCGAAGCGGCCGGCATCAAGGGCAAGGGCTTCTGCCTCGACGTCGGTTCGGAGGCTTCGGTCGACGCCTTCTGCAAGCAGGCGCAGGACGAATTCGGCGCTGTGGAAATTCTGGTCAATAACGCGGGCATCACGCGCGACAACCTCATGCTGCGCATGAAGGAAGACGAGTGGAATGCCGTGATCAATACGAACCTCACGTCGGTGTTCCGCATGACACGTGCACTGGTGCGCGGCATGACGAAGGCGCGCTGGGGCCGCATCATCAACATCAGTTCCGTCGTCGGTTCGAGCGGCAATGCGGGCCAGGCCAACTACGCGGCAGCGAAAGCCGGGCTGCAGGGCTTCTCGCGCGCGCTCGCGATGGAGATCGGGTCGCGTGGCATCACCGTGAACTGCGTTGCGCCCGGCTTTATCGACACCGACATGACGCGTGAACTGGGTGCTGAGCAAACGCAGGCGCTGCTGGCGAAGATTCCGCTTGGCCGTTATGGGCAACCCGAAGAGATCGCGGCTGTCGTCGGCTTCCTCGCATCGCAGGAAGCCGGCTATGTCACGGGGGAAACCATTCATGCCAACGGCGGAATGTATATGGCATAATGCGCGCCCTTCATGAGGTCCCCGATGCCGCGGTTCCGCAGGCGCGAGGGGGCCGTCGAGGGCTGTGAACGTCGCGGCGCCATAACGAAAAATGCAGGATTTCAGCCATTTTCGGCTGGATTACAAAGAGCGCGGATTCTCGGTACACTTGCCGCCCATTACGGGGGCAGGGCTGCCGGGGAGTCCGTAGGTTTGGATAACAAGTCCGGAATTTCCGTACATTTATGTACTCGCATACCCAGGAGCATGCATAGATATGAGTAGCGTTGAAGAACGAGTCAAGAAAATCGTCGCTGAACAGCTCGGCGTAAAAGAAGAAGAAGTAAAAAATGAAGCTGCTTTCGTAGAAGATCTTGGCGCTGATTCGCTCGATACGGTCGAACTCGTCATGGCTCTCGAAGAAGAGTTTGAAACCGAAATCCCGGACGACGAAGCCGAAAAAATCACTACCGTGCAGCTCGCCATCAACTACATCAATTCCCACCAGTAATTCGATCGTCGCGTTCCACATGCTGTCATGCAGCTGTGCGGGGCGACACGAACAGCACAGGCAACACGGTTCACGGAAAGCTACCCAGGGAACACCCGGGTAGCTTTTTTATTGCTTGCCCCGTTGGTTGCTTGTTCACTGCTGGTATAGGAACATCGCGCGGCAGTTTTTGCGGCATGAGGAACTGGGTTTGTCTCGCAGAAGAGTAGTAGTAACCGGGGTCGGCGCGATCACGCCGCTGGGCAATACCGCCGAGGATACCTGGAAAGGTCTGTGCGCAGGCAGGAGCGGCATCGCTCCGATCACCCACTTCGACTGCTCCGCATTCACGACGCGTTTTGGCGGCGCCATTCGCGACTTCGACGTCACGCAGTACATTCCGCTGAAAGAAGCGCGCCGCATCGACCAGTTCCTCCACTACGGACTCGCCGCCGGCATCCAGGCAGTGAAAGATGCGGGCCTGCAGGAAGCGGGATACGACCCGTTGCGCATCGGCGTGGCAGCCGGTTCGGGCATCGGCGGCATCACCTCCATCGAAGAAGCAGTGCATACGATCGACACGGTCGGCCCGCGCAGGATTTCGCCGTTCTTCGTTCCGGGCGCAATCATCAACATGGTGTCGGGCACGCTATCGATCATGTTCAACTTCCAGGGGCCGAACCTCGCGATCACGACCGCCTGCACGACCGGCACGCACAACATCGGCATTGCCGCGCGAATGATCGCCTATGGCGACGCGGACGCGATGGTCGTCGGTGGTGCGGAAATGGCCACGTCGCCCGTAGGGCTCGGTGGTTTCTGCGCGGCACGCGCACTCTCGCAACGCAACGACGATCCCGCGCATGCAAGCAGGCCCTGGGACAAGGACCGCGACGGATTCGTGCTGAGTGACGGCGCCGGACTGCTCGTGCTGGAAGAATACGAAGCCGCGACAAAACGCGGTGCACGAATTTACGCGGAGCTTGCCGGCTTCGGCATGAGCGGTGACGCGCATCACATCACGTCGCCGCCGGAAGATGGCCGCGGCGCGGCAGCGTGCATGCAGAATGCGCTGCGTGATGCCGGCCTCGGCGCCGGCGACGTGCAGTACATCAATGCACACGGCACGTCGACGCCGGCCGGGGATCTCGCCGAGTCGCTCGCGATCCGCAAGGTGTTCGGCATGCACGCCGACAGGCTCGCCGTGAGTTCGACGAAATCGATGGTCGGACACCTGCTCGGTGCGTCCGGTGCCGTCGAGGCGATCTTCAGCGTGCTTGCGCTGCGCGACCAGGTGGCGCCGCCGACGATCAACCTCGTCGAGCCGGGCCCCGGCTGCGATCTGGATTACGTGCCGCACACGGCGCGCAATATGCCGATGGACGTCGTGATCAGTAATTCCTTTGGTTTCGGTGGCACCAATGGATCGCTGGTATTCAAGCGTATTTGATGGCGACAGCGCTCGCGTCGGCACGACGCATGCGTGCGCCAGGCACGCATGCACAACGAGGGTTCTGATGTGCTGATCAACGGCGAACCCGCCACCACCGTCCCGCTGAACGACCGCGCGCTGGCATACGGTGACGGCCTCTTCGAAACGATCCGCTACTGCAATGGCCGGCTGTTGTTCGAGGACTTGCACCTGCAACGCCTCACGCACGGTTGCGCGCGCCTGCAACTGCAACTGGACGTTGCGGCGCTCGAACGCGAAATGGAGCGGGCGCTGCAGATGAGCCGGGAACCCGACGGCATTCTTAAGATCATCGTCAGCCGTGGCAGCGGCGGTCGCGGCTATCGTCCGCCGCAGCAGGGCGCGACGCGCATGCTGACTTTGCATCCGCTACCAGATTATGCCGTGCCACCGGAGCAGGGGATCCATGCGTACTTGTGCCGCCAGCGCCTCGCAGTGGGCGAAGCGCTGGCCGGCATCAAGCACCTGAATCGTCTCGAGCAGGTGCTCGGCGCGGGCGAATGGCCTGACGGCGACATCACCGAAGGCCTGATGCTCGACATCGACGGCTATGTGATCGAGGGAACGCGCAGCAACCTGTTCTTCGTACGTGACGGACGCCTGCATACGCCCGACCTGTCGCGCTGCGGCATCGACGGCATCATGCGCCAGGTACTGTTGCAACGGTACGGCAGCAATGCCGAGACCGGTTTCTATACGCTGGCGGACCTGCACATGGCCGATGAAGTGTTCGTCAGCAACAGTGTCATCGGCGTGTGGCCGCTGCTGGGCCTGCGATCGGGTAACGAGCGCGTGGAATGGCAGCTCGGCCCGGTTGCGCGCGACTGCGTGCACTACTTCAACGCAGTGCTCGGCGCATGACGGCGGAGCGCCGTTTCCACCTCATCGCGGCGCTTGCGCTGCTGGTTACGCTCGCTGCGCTGCGTGTCCACGTGTTCTTCGATCGCATCGATGCGCCGCTTGAACTCGACGAACCGCAGTTCCTCATGGTGGAGCCCGGCACGAGCTTCCGACGCATCGTGCGCGAACTGCAGGCTAAGCGCGTTCTGCCGAAGGGTTACGACCTGGTCGTGTACGCGCGCCTCGAAGGCTCGGCGAACCGCATCAAGACCGGCGAATACGAACTGACGTCGGACATGACTGCACGCAGCTTCCTGCAGAAACTCGTCGATGGCGACGTCGTTTATCACCAGGTGCGCATCGTCGAAGGCTGGACGCTGAAGCAGGCATTGGAGGTGCTGCAGGCGCACCCGGCTCTCGTAGCGCAACTCGATCCAGACGATCAGCAGTCGATCCAGCAGGCCTTCGGCACGGACGCGTACCCCGAGGGCCAGTTCTTCCCTGACACCTACAATTTCACGCGCGGCACGAGCGATGTCGAGATATTGCAGAGGGCTCGAGCGCTGATGCAACAGGTGCTGGATGCGGCGTGGGCGGCACGTGATGCGGGGCTGCCGTATGAAAGCCCCGAGGAGGCCCTCGTCATGGCTTCCATCGTCGAGAAGGAAACCGCGGTGGGTGCTGAACGCTCGCAGATCGCCGGTGTGTTCGTGCGCCGGCTGCAGCGCAACATGCGCCTGCAGACCGATCCGACCGTCATCTACGGCCTCGGAGAGGCCTTCGACGGCAACCTCACGCGCGCGCACCTGACGAGCGACACGCCATGGAACACGTACACGCGGGAAGGACTGCCGCCGACGCCGATCGCACTGCCCGGCAAGGCCTCGATCGAAGCGAGCCTGCACCCTGACGATTCCGACACGCTGTATTTTGTTGCCAGAGGCGACGGCACCCATTACTTTTCCGCTACGCTGGAAGAGCACAATCGCGCGGTCCGGCAATATCAGCTGAGCGACGACCAGAACTGAACATGAGCGAATCCAATCCGACGACAGGCCGCTTCATCGCCATCGAGGGCGTCGATGGCGCCGGTAAGGGTGTACAAAGCCGCCTGCTGCGCGACGAGCTTGAAGGCTCCGGCGTCAACGTATTACTGACACGCGAGCCGGGCGGATCGCCGGGCGCCGAAGAAATCCGCAACCTGCTAGTGCAGGGTGCTGCGGACCGCTGGGATGCGATGACTGAGCTGCTGCTGATCTATGCGGCCCGCCGCGATCACCTGGCGAAAACGATCATGCCGGCGCTGCAACAAGGGCGGTGGGTGATCTCCGATCGCTTCGCCGATTCGTCGCGTGCGTTCCAGGGCATCGCCGGCGGGCTCGGCCTCGCGGCAGTCGATGCGGTGCATACCCAGGTCGTCGGCACGTTCGCGCCCGACCTGACGATCGTGCTCGACATAGATCCGGAACAGTCGCTTGCGCGTACCGTCGCACGCGGCGGACGCGAAGACCGCTTCGAGAAGAAAGGCCTCGAATACCAGCAGCAGGTGCGCAGCGCATTCCTGCAGCTCGCGCAGCGCTCGCCTCGCACGCATGTGCTGATCGATGCAGGTCGCAGCGTAGGCGAAGTGGCGCACGACGTCTTGCGAGCCGTTACCGAACGCCTCGGACTCGCCGAATGAGCGCCGCCGACGCGATCAGCATATTGCCGTGGCACGAGGAGGCCTTCGGCCAGCTCGGCGCGCTGCAGGCGGCTGAGCGCCTCGGCCATGCCTGGTTGTTCGCCGGGCACCCGGGCACCGGGAAGTTGCTGCTGGCGAATGCCTTCGCACAGTCGCTGCTGTGCACTACGCCGGTAGCAGGCAAGGCCTGCGGCATGTGCCAGGACTGCCACCTGTTCGCCATCGGCGCCCACCCGGACTTCAGGCTCGTGCAGCCCGAAAAGAAACTGCTCGTCGTCGACCAGGTTCGCGACACGATCGAGTTCGCGCAGAACACGAGCCGGCGCGGTGGCATGAAGATCATCGTGTTCGAACCGGCCGAAGCGATGAACCTCAATGCGGCAAACGCCTTGCTCAAGCTGCTCGAGGAACCGCCGCAACGCACGCTGCTGTTGCTGATCAGCCATCAGCCTGGCCTGCTGCTGGCGACGATCCGCAGCCGTTGCCAGGTACTGCGCTGCGTGCTCCCGCCACGCGACATGGCTGCACGCTGGTTGCAATCCCAGGGTTTCAGCGGCGATGCGCATGCGGCACTGCAGCGTGCGGGCGGGGCGCCACTGCGCGCGGTGGCGCAGAACGAGGCCTCGGCGCAGGTCGAGCGGCAACAGGTGCTGGCCTGCCTGAGCGGTCTTGCCGGCGGCCGCATGCAGCCCATCGAGGCGGCAAAAAAATGTGAAAAATTCGGTATCGCCGCTACCATTGATTACCAGCTCGCCTGCGCGGCGGAACTCAGTGCTGTTGTGCAACGCGCGCGGCAGCTGCACGACGTCGAACTCACGGTGATCGCGGAGCAGTTGCATGTCGAACAACAGCCAGCGACCTTTGCGCGCCTGCTGCACCGCCTGTACGGTGAACTCCAGGACGCGCGTCGCGTCGCAACCGCGAGCAACAACGCAAATCCCACGCTGCTGCTCGAAACGCTGTTCGCCCGCTGGCTTCAGCTCGGCCAGCGCAGCCGGCTGCAAGCAACGAATTGACGGCAGGATCCACCTGCGAACGACATGAGCAACGATAACGACGCGACGACAGGTGGTAACCCGGCCGGGGGCAAGCACGGCATCCTGTCGCTGAGCATCCGGGAAGTCGGTGTGCTGTATTCCGCCTACATGCCGTTCGTCGAGAATGGTGGCCTGTTCATACCGACGCGCAAGCAGTATGAGCTCGGCGACGAAGTGTTCGTCCTGCTGAACCTGATGGATGAACCCGAACGCATTCCGCTCGCCGGAACCGTCGTATGGATTACGCCGCCGAATGCGCAGGGCAATCGCGCGCAGGGAATCGGCATCCAGTTCAACGACCGGGACAATCCCGCGCGCGGCAAAATCGAAAAATATCTCGCCGGCATGCTGAACAGCGGCCGCGTCACGCACACTCTCTGATTTCGCGATTGCCTTTACCTCCGGAGCACAGCATGGGTCTGAAGCATTGCCATAACTTCCAGCACTTCCGCGAACTCGCACGCGCGCGGCTGCCGGGACCCATCTTCCATTACATCGATGGAGCGGCCGACGACGAAGTCACGTATCGCCGCAACACGGCGGCCTTCGACGATGTCGATCTCGTGCCGAACGTCCTGGCGGGCGTGGAGGCCGTCGACATGTCGGTAACGGTTTTCGGCCGCAAACTCGCGATGCCCCTGTACTGCGCACCGACAGCGCTGCAGCGCCTGTTCCACCACGATGGTGAACGCGCAGTAGCGCGCGCCGCGCAGAAATACGGCACGATGTTCGGCGTGTCCGCACTCGGCACCGTCAGCGTCGAGGAAATCGGCGAGATGATTCCCGATACGCCGAAGATGTTCCAGTTCTACTTCCACAAGGACCGCGGCCTCAATGCCAGCATGATCGAGCGCGCGAAAGCGGCGAAGTTCGACGTGATGGCTCTGACAGTCGACACGATCACCGGCGGCAACCGCGAACGCGACCTGCGCACCGGCTTCACGTCGCCGCCGCGGCTGACGCCATCGAGCCTGTTGAGTTTCGCCATGCGCCCAGCGTGGACGTGGAACTACCTGACGCATCCGAAGTTCGACCTGCCGCACCTCAGCACGCACGTGCAGGAAGGCTCGAACGTGTCGACGTCCATCGGCAGTTATTTCTCGAAGATGCTCGACCAGTCGATGAGCTGGAAGGATGCCGAAGACATCCGCGCCAAATGGGGCGGACATTTTGCGCTGAAGGGCGTCATGAGCGTCGCCGATGCGAAGCGCGCAGTGGACATCGGCTGTACCGGCATCATGGTGTCGAACCATGGCGGCCGCCAGCTCGACGGTTCACGCGCACCGTTCGACCAGCTTGCCGAGATCGTGGACGCCGTCGGCGACAAGCTCGACGTAATCTGCGAAGGCGGCATCCAGCGCGGCACGCATGTGTTGAAGGCCCTGTCGGTAGGTGCGAAGGCCTGCTCGGGCGGGCGCCTGTACCTGTACTCGCTGGCGGCTGCGGGGCAGGAGGGAGTGGAGCGTGCGCTCGGGATCTACCGAACGGAAATCGAGCGAGCGATGAAACTGATGGGAGCGAAGTCCGTCAGCGATCTGAGCCGCGCCAACCTGCGCTGGCGCAATGAGCGCAAACCCTGGACCAACTGATTGCGTTGCCAGCTCGACCAGGTCCGATAGACACCGCGCGACCGCCGTTCACGTCGCGCGCATCATCTTTCTAGAACCCGGCCACGCCACCGACATTGCGTGGGTCCGATACGCCTTCGAGCGTGTCCCCGTCGATCATGATCGTATTGGCATCACCGATGCCGAATCCGCCGCCGGTCAAGCCCTTGTGGCCCATCGCGCGCAGCGCTTCGGCGGCTTCCGCGCTGATCGCGCCATTCTCGTAACGCACGTTGTCGGGCATCCACTGATGGTGGATGCGCGGGCTCGCCACGGCAGCTTCGGCATCCATTCCGTGGTCGATGACGTTGATCACCACCTGCAGCACGGTATTGATGATCGTCGAGCCACCGGGCGAACCCGTCAGCAGCACCGGCTTGTCATCGCGCATGACGATCGTCGGCGTCATCGAACTGAGCATGCGCTTGCCGGGCTGGATGTCGTTCGCATCGCGGCCGATCAGGCCGTAGGAGTTCGGTGTGTTCGGTTTGCTCGAGAAATCGTCCATCTCGTTGTTAAGCAGGAAACCTGCGCCGGGCACGACGATGCGATTACCGTAGTTGCGGTTCAGCGTCGTCGTCATCGCGACGGCGTTGCCGTCCTTGTCGGCAACGGAGAAATGCGTCGTCTGCGTGCTCTCGGCGGGCCATGTGCCGGCGCCAATTGATGCGCTGTCGGTTGCCTGCCCGGGATCGAAGTCCGCAAAACGTGTGCTCGCATATTGCTTCGAACTCAGCATTGCGGCGGGTACGTCGACGAAATCGGGATCGCCGAGGTATTCCGCGCGATCGGCATATGCCCGGCGCTGTGCTTCGATCATCAGGTGAATGGTGTCCGCATTGCCGTAGCCGAGCGCGCCGAGGTCGTAGGGTTCGAGCATGTTCAGCATCTGCACGAGCAACACGCCGCCGGACGACGGGGCGGGCATCGACCAGATGTCGTAGCCGCGATACGTGCCGTGTACGGGCTCGCGCCATACCGACTCATAGGACGCGAGGTCGTCATGCGTGATGAGTCCGTTGTTGCGCTGCATTTCAGCGACGATCAGGTCGGCGGTTTCGCCGGCATAGAAGCCGTCGCGCCCGCGTTCGGCGATCAGCTTCAGTGTCTTGGCGAGATCGGGCTGTTTCCATACGTCGCCGGCTGCATACGGAGTGCCGTCGTTCGTGAACACGGCGAGGGAAGCAGGGTGCTGGCGAAAGGCTTCGAGGTTTTCCTGGAACTGGCCCGCGAGGTCGTCATTCAGCACGAAGCCTTCTTCGGCGAGTGCGATGGCAGGCGCGATGACCTGCTCGCGTGTCATCGTGCCGAAGCGTTCGAGTGCGTCGAGCAGTCCATCGACACTGCCTGGCACGCCCGAGGATTGCAGCGTGTTCAGCGCCAGGTTGCGGTCGACATTGCCTTCGGCGTCGAGAAACATGTCGCGGTGCGCGGCGGCAGGTGCTTTCTCGCGGCTGTCCTGTGCGTAGACCTCGCCATTCGCGAGCGCGATCATCGTGAACCCGCCGCCACCGATGTTGCCGGCAGATGGATACACGACCGCCAGCGCAAACGCAGTGGCGACGGCTGCGTCGATGGCGTTGCCGCCGTCCGCGAGTATGCGGCTTCCAACTTCCGATGCGATGTCGGACCGCGACGCGACCATGCCTTGTGTGCCACGCAGCGTTTCAGCCTGCAGCGGCGCGGAGGCAAACAGGAACAGCACGAAGTACATCGATATGCGTTTCACGGGAGAGTCCTTTGCGTAGAACGGCGAGCGAAGATGAGCTTGATGGGCTTTGGACACTGCGGCTCCATCATGCCATTCAATGGATCAAACGAAAAGTGAGGTTCAGGCGCGCTGTATCGACGTGCGGGTCTTTCGGCAGCTGATGCATCCAGTGCCGTTGCATGCCGCTCCCCATAATAAGCAGTGAACCGTTATCGAGCATCATGCGCATTTTTGATGCCTTGAGCGCGCGATGCTTCATTTCGAAGCGCCGCGTTGCACCGAGGCTGAGTGAAGCGATCAGCGGGTCCGGCCCGAGTTCGCGCTCGTCGTCGCTGTGCCACGCGACGCTGTCGCGGCCGTCACGGTAGTAGTTGATCAACACCGAATTGAATTCGACGCCACAGTATTCCGTGATGCGCTGCCGGATTGATGCAAGCGTCGAGGTCCAGGGCAGCGGGGCGAGTCTAAGTCCGGAATAACCATAGCGACGCTCGCCATACCACGCCTGCAACCTCGGCACGACGACTTCCTTGCCGCCGAATCGCAGCACGTCCTGGCGCCAGGGCGTTTCGTCAATCAGCGCTGCAAGCAGCGCGACGCTGGAAGCGGGATCGAAGAAGGCGGGGATATACGTGAGTTCGGCGTCGGGAATCTGGACGCGTTGTGCGGTAATGACGCGTGCGGCATCGGAAGTCCCGTGATCGGCGAACAGCAAGGTGTTCTGAGAGCTCGACAAGGGATGGTGAAGTGACGGGGTATGCATGGCGCGCACGGACGGCGCGCCATGCGTCATTTTCAGCCGAGCAGTTCGAGCAGCGCTTCCTTCTTCTGCGCTGGGAGGCTCTCTAGCATCTTGTTGAGTTCGGCTTCGGTCTTGCGCTGGCCCGGTGCGAAATCACCGCCGTCCGGATTAGCTTCGGCCATTTGCTGCATGAACTGCTGGCGGATATGGCTCTCGAGCACCATGATGATCTCGGAATTCATGCTGCGGCGATTCTGTTCAGACAACTGGCGAATGCGGTCGCGCAGGCCGTTCGGCAGGCGAATGACGAACTTTTCGATCATGGCGGGGCTCTTGCTGTCGTCTTCTCTCAGTTGGTCGTGCGGCTGCGCGTCGCCCGGCTGGCTGCTCGACTGGCTCGACATAGCCTCGAACTGATTGATGCTCTCGGAAGATTCTTTTGTCATGGCACAGGGCTCCCTGGGGGGCGCATGTTGTGTGGTGGGTAAGGGCGCAGCAATAATAAACCCGTTCGTTATTGCGTAAAACTTTTTTTCTCGTCGCTGCTGGAAGTCGTAGATGTCTGATTTTGATCTGTTTGTCGTGGGTGCCGGTTCCGGCGGGGTGAGGGCGGCACGCATGGCAGCGGCAGCGGGTGCGCGCGTTGCGGTGGCCGAGGAGCGTTACATGGGGGGCACCTGCGTGAACGTCGGTTGCATCCCGAAAAAGCTGTATTCCTATGCGGCGCACTATCGCTATGACTTCGACGACAGCGCCGGCTTCGGCTGGCGCCTGGAGCCGCCACAGTTCTGCTGGGATCGTCTGCGCGACGGAAAGCAGCGTGAGATCGCACGGCTCAACGACATTTACAAAAACCTGCTGACAAGTTCGGGCGCGACCATATTGCCCGGGAGGGCGAGGCTTTGTGATGCAAACACCGTCGAGATGGACGGCAAGCGGATAACTTCGAAGTACATACTTCTGGCGACCGGCGGGTGGCCGTTCGTGCCGGAATTCCCGG
Organism: Pseudomonadales bacterium; assembly: GCA_036405915.1. Lineage (GTDB taxonomy): Bacteria > Pseudomonadota > Gammaproteobacteria > Pseudomonadales > Pseudohongiellaceae > CAILUG01. The sequence continues at coordinate 1,817 of DASWWP010000033.1, read as the reverse complement.
GCCGCGAACACGTCGTCACGTCCAACGAGATATTCGATCTGCCGCAGTTTCCGCAACGCATCCTGATCGTCGGGGCGGGCTACATTGCCGTCGAGTTCGCCGGCATATTCGCAGGGCTCGGCGCCACGACGATGCTGGCCTATCGGTCTGGCGAGGTGTTGAAGGACTTCGATGCGGACCTGCGGCAGCGTTTCACGCGGGAAGCGGTGAAACACATTGAACTGATGCCAAATACGTTAGTGGCATCGGTGGAGAAGGGCGAGGGTGGCTTGCTCGTTACGCTGGAGAATGGCCGCCGGCTTGAAGTCGATTGCGTCCTGTTCGCCACCGGGCGCAAACCTAACGTCGCGAACCTCGGGCTCGAGAATACGCGCGTAGCGCTAAATCCGGATGGTACGGTCGCGGTCGATGCAAATATGCAAACCGCCGAGCCATCGATATATGCGCTGGGCGATGTCGTGGGACGACTGGCCCTGACACCTGTCGCGCTTGCCGAAGGCATGATGGTGGCTGACCGGCTGTTCGGTGACGGCCGCAGGACTGTGTCCTACGAGAACGTCGCGACGACGATATTCAGCCATCCCAACATCGCCACGGTCGGGCTGGGCGAAGCGGAAGCCACCGAGCGCTTTGCCGACCTGACGATCTTTGAAAGCGATTTCCGCGCGCTGCGACACACAATGTCGGGTCGCGACGAGCGCACGTACATGAAGGTAATCGTCGACACCGCCAGCGACCGGGTCGTGGGTATGCACATGATGGGTCCCGATGCCGGCGAAGTGATCCAGGGCTTTGCAGCGGCAATGAACTGCGGCCTGACGAAGGCCCAGCTCGACGGCACCTTGGGCATTCATCCGACGCTGGCTGAGGAATTCGTCACAATGCGGACACCCGCGCGGCAGCGGTCGTGCGGACGGGAGCCGGTATCCGCGAAGTGAGCGACACATGGAACGGCATCTGTTGAACATGGGCCGATCCGGCGGTCGGGCCAGCGAGGTATTCAAATCTTCTGGGTGCTGACACAGGAGACTCTCAGCCGGGTGAGGCCTGAATGTCTAAATTTGACTTTACTTACCCCTGCTATTTCCGGTAATCTTTATTATCGGAAATATCGTCCAGCAATAGAATTGACGTTAGATTCGCGCTCCAGACCTTTATTTAATCTCATATAAAGCCAAATCGATGCCGCTTCCCAGCAAGCCAATACCGTCCCATCCGCGGCGAATCGTGTTGATCAATCCCACCAAGTATCTCGGCAACCTGTTGCTGGCCGGCGGCCTGATCCAGCGCTATGCGGCACACTGTCGTCAGCATCAATGTGAGTTTTTGCTCGTGCTCGACGATGCGTTTCGGGATCTCTGTAGCCAGGCTTTCGCTGACGTTCACGTACTGTGGTACCCGCGGCAGGCCGTGCGGCGCGCACATGTCTGGCAAGGTCTTCGGCTGTTTGCAGGGTTCCTGGGTCAGCTGCGCGCATTCCGGGCGGACCTGGCTTTCAATATCGAGGAAGACAGCCTCAGCAGCCGCCTGACGCAGCTCTCCGGCGCAAGGTTTCGGCTCGGTTGCAGCCCGGTGCGCCATCGATTCGGCTACGATCACGTCCTGCCGATCGACTATGGCGCGTATCATCGCTGGCACAGCTTCGAGGCGGTATTTGCTGCGCTGGGCCTCGCTGATGCCGCTCCGGAATATATAAACCTCCATATAGATCGAGCTGATGCGGTAACTGTTGAGAAACTGCATGAGCTTGGCGTCAGTGCTCGCGAGCGTCTTGTCGCCATTCATCCAGCCGCGACCAAAGACTATAAGAAATGGCC
>DASWWP010000032.1:0-8547 GCA_036405915.1 Pseudomonadales bacterium | reverse complement strand
GAACAGCGATTCGATCGTGTCGAGTGCGACGCGCTTCGCGCCGATCGTGTCGATCGCGTGGCCGAGCCGCACGAACAGGCCCTCGAGATCGTACTCGCCGGTTTCCTGGATCTCGCTGCGCTCGAGGCGGATGAAGTCGATGGCGAGCAGCTTGCGGCGGACCAGGTCGTCGAGATCGAAGCCGAGCGAAGCGACGTTCTGCGCGAGCTCCGCTGCGGTCTCCTCGAAGGCCACGAAGACGCCGGGTTCCCCGTACTTCGTCGCGCCGTTCACCAGGAACTCCATCGCAAGCAGCGTTTTACCGCAGCCGGCGGCGCCGCATACGAGCGTGGGACGGCCACGCGGGAAGCCGCCTTCGGTAATGTCGTCGAGACCGCCGATTCCTGTCGGGGCCTTGGGCAAGCTTGCCTTGGTCGCTTGCCGGGAAGAAACACGCTTCATAAACCTGCGGAGGCTCCTTTTCATGGGGGAGGTTGCCGACGATAAATTCTTCAGGTGTTTTCCTGTTTCTAATAGTCGGGCGACTCTGGCGAGTCGCGTGGTAAAAACCCTTACGGTGTTCACCCGAGTGCTGTAACGCGACGAAGCAAGTGATCAGCTGCTACACGGTTTCAGGCTAGCTACGTGGGGTTCTCATGTCTGTGCGGTGTGCGATGCCTTGCGCACACTGCGGCGCCAATTCACGTAAACGCGCGTAAGGACGCGCAAGGACCGGACGTGCTCGATTGCCTCATCATCGGTGGCGGCCCCGCTGGCCTCACTGCCGCCATCTACCTGCAACGTTTCCACCGCCATATCTGCGTCGTCGACGGCGGCCAGAGCCGCGCGCGCCGGATTCCGTTGTCACGCAACTATCCGGGCTTTCCGGATGGCGTGAACGGTAACCAGCTGCTCGCGCTGATGAAGCGGCAACTGCGCAAGGTAGGCGGCGCCGTAACGAAGGGCACGGTAACGCTGCTGCGGCGCAACGACGACGGCAGCTTCGAAGCCCACATTGGCGACCGGCGGCTGGAGGCGCGCACCGTGCTGCTGGCCACCGGCATCGTCGATATCGAGCCGCAGCTGCCGGGTTTCAACGAGCTGCGCGATACGGGCTTGATCCGTTACTGCCCGATCTGCGACGGCCATGAATACAGTGGCAAGCGCATCGCAATACTCGGGCGCGGCGCGCATGGGATGCGCGAGTTCGAATTCATCCGGGGTTTCAGCGAGCGCGTGACCTATTTCGGCCTCGACACCGGCGCGGGCAACATTCGCAGCCTGGCGTACCAGGCGGATTGCGGCGGCATCCGTGTCGAGCAGGCCGACGGCATGCAGCAGGATTTCGACGTGATGTACTGCGCGCTCGGCTGCGACGTGCGCTCCGCGCCGGCACTCACGCTCGGCGCCGACCATGACGACCGCGGCTGCATCAATGTCGATGCGCATTGCGAGACGAGCGTCAGCGGGCTGTTTGCAGCAGGCGACGTCGTCAATGCGCTCGACCAGATCGCCGTCGCCACCGGCCACGCCGCGATCGCCGCGACGGCGATCCATAACCGCCTGCGCGCCGCGTAGCGCTGCTTATCCCCGATCGTTCCTTGAGATGGCGACGCTGGTCGTGTCAGCCTGCGTGGGAAAGTGCGGACTGCGCACTTCCGCCGTTTGCACGGCGCAGCGCAAGCATCGTGCAGTCGTCGGCGGGGGGAGCGCCGGCAAAATTCCTGACCTGCGTGCGGATGTCGGCCAGCAGAGACGGCAGCGGCGCTTGCCACGCAGTCGTCAGCACGTCGAGCACACGCTGTTCGCCGAATTCCTCCTGGTGCCGGTTCGTGGCGGACGTCACGCCGTCCGAATGGCATAGCAGCAGGTCGTCGACCGCGAGCGTCAGGTCGCACGTGAGGTACGACATGTTCGGCAGGGCGCCGAGCAGCGCGCCTTTCGATATCGGTATGCGCTTGCTGCCGCCGTTCCATGCAAGCACCGGCGCACAGTGGCCGGCATTGCTGTAGCGCAGGCGTCCGCTGTCGACATCCAGGTAGCCGCAGAACAGCGCGACGAACACGTTCGCCTCGTTGCCCTCGCACAGTTGCGTGTTCACGGCCGACAGCAGTTCCGACGGATCCCGGACGTATTCGCGCACGAGGTTGCGCAGCAGGCCGACGACGCGCGACATCACGAGCGCCGCGGCCATGCCGCTGCCCGACACGTCGCCAATGCAGAAGAACAGCTGCTGGCGATCCGCGAAGCAGCAGTCGAACAGCGTGCCGCCGATTGCCGGACCGGGCTCCATGAAACCGCAGGCTTCGATGTCGGTGCGCTGCGGGAAGAGCGGTGTGTTCAGTGGCGGCACCATGTCGAACTGCAGCTGGCGTGCGACCTGCAACTCGCGCCGCCTGGTCTGCAATTCGATCTGCTCCCGCTGCGTCTTCAACGCGGCGGCGTTGGCGTTGCGCATGCGCTCGGCGAGCGCGAGCAGCAAGTTACCGGCAACACCTGGCAGAGTCAGCACCTGGTTGCGGAATACGGCGCCGGGCAGTTCGAGTACGCGCACGTCGCTGACGGCCTGCACGAGCGCGGAGGTCGGCTTGCCGTCGAGGGCGGACAGTTCGCCGACGCATTCGCCGGCGTGGATCGGAATCGCGCCTTCGTCGGGATTCTGCGCGTCGAGGTGCGCGGACAGCTCACCGGCCAGCAGGATGTACATGCTGCTATTGTTCTCGCCGGGTTTCAGCAGGGTCGCGCCTGCCGGCAGCCGCACGATCGTGCTGCCGCGCAGCGCCGTCAGCACGGCCCAGCGCGGCAAGCCGTCGAACAGCGGGATCGCGCCGGGATCGCCGAGCTGCTGTTCGAGGTTGGTTTCGGTGTTGGCTGTCATCGCATTCACTTGCGGCTCGCAGCGGGAGGCTGCAGTTTTGGGGTACGGCTGCGCCCTAAGGCTGCGGCGAGTGTAGAGGGCTTCACGCAGGGGCGCCACCGGCCGGTATCCACGCGCACGCCGATTCCTTTATAGTGGCCGCAGCCCCGGCTGCGGGGCGAGCAGCGGCCATTCTTCCTTCATATATATAGTCATAAGAGTCAGGGCCATGACCGACAGCGACAAGTACGAGGCCGGCATCGCGCTGCGCCGCAGGATGTGGGGCGATGCCGGCGTCGAACGCATCGAGCAGGCGAGCGGGCTGAACCGACCCTTCGAGGACCTCGTCACCGAAGACGTCTTCGGCTCGCTGTGGCAGCGCCCTGGCCTCGATTTGCGCCTGCGCAGCATCGTCACGCTCGCTGCGCTGACGGCCCTCAGCAAGCCGAACCAGCTGAAGCCGCACATCCAGGGCGCCCTTGCGAACGGCGTGACGGTCGATGAAATCCGCGAAATCATCATGCATACCTCGCTATATTCGGGCATCCCGACCGGTGTCGAGGCGATGACGGCCGCGAAGGACGTCCTCGGCAAGCTGGGGCTCGACGCGTGAGCGCGCCGCGTGCCGGATTCATCGGCATCGGTACGATGGGCTGGCCGATGGCCGCGAACCTCGTGAAGGGCGGTGTCGAACTGACCGTTTACGACAGCAACGCCGCGCAGGTCGCCGCGTTCTGCAACGAGCATCCGTCCGCGCACGCCGCGCAGACGCTCGCCGACATCGCCGCACAGGATTTCGTCGTGACGATGCTGCCCACCGGCCAGATCGTGCACGAGGTGCTCGTGCGCGCCGATCAGGGCGCATTTTTCGCCAACGTACGCAGCGGCACCGTGATCATCGACATGAGCTCGTCGGAGCCGACGGGCACGCAGGCACTGGCCAGGCTGTTCGCCGCGAAAGGCGTGGCTTTCGTCGATGCTCCGGTATCCGGTGCACGGCCGCGTGCGCTGGCCGGTACGCTGACGATCATGATCGGCGGCGACGACAGGGAAGCGATTGCGAAGGCGAAGCCGTTGCTCGCGAAAATGGGCGAGCGCCTTTTCGATACTGGCGGTAGCGGCAGCGGCCACGCCGTGAAAGCCCTGAACAATTTCCTTGGCGCGACTGCGTTCGCTGCAACGTCGGAAGCCGTACTGGTCGCGCAGCGCTTCGGCCTCGACACGCGTACGCTGGTCGACATCGTCAACGTGTCCACCGGCCGCTCGTTCATCAGCGACGTCGTCATGAAAGAGCACGTGCTCGACGGGAAATTCGCCACGGGTTTCGCGCTCGGACTGCTCGCGAAGGATGTGAAAATCGCGGCTGACCTTGCGGAGGCTGTCCGACTGGATGCTCCGCTGCTGAAGCTCGTCAGCGAACGCTGGGCCAGTGCGCGCGACGCGATCGGTTACGACGCGGACAACACCGAAGCGATCAAGAGCTGGGATACGAACCTGCATGGCTGAAGCCACTCGCGCGCCCTTCGACTGGCGCAACGCGTTAGATGAAACGTTCAATGAACTGTCGCAGCAGTTCGTGCAGTACTTCCCGCAGCTCGTCGGCACGGTAACGTTGCTGATCGCCGGCTGGGTCGTCGCCAAGATGCTGGCGCTCAGCGCGCAGAAGCTCGTCGAAGGACTCGACGCGCTGTTCCTCCGCTTCTCGCATGGCGACACGATCCAGCACCAGCGCATCCAGCATTCGTATGCGTTGATCCTCAATCGGCTCGTGTTCTGGGTCGTGATGGTGTTCTTCCTGGCCGTCGGCGCGAACATCCTCGGCTGGGACCTGTTCAGCGGCTGGCTCGATCGCGTCGTCACGTACCTGCCGGGTCTCGTCACCGGCCTGCTGATCATTCTCGGTGGCTTCCTGCTCAGCACGCTGGCGCGCGCGGCGATCGTCGCGGCGACACAGCGCGCCGGCCTCGAACAGAGCGCGCTGATGGCGCGCGCGGCGCAGGTCGTCATCGTGTTCAGCGCGGTGATCATCGGCGTGGAGCAGATCGGGCTGAATATCGGCTTCCTCAGCACGCTGAGCGTCGTCGTCGTCGCGATCCTGCTTGCCGGTGCGGCGCTTGCCTTCAGCCTCGGGGCGCGCGACCTCGTCGCGAACGTCATCGGCGCGCAGCAAACGCGCAAGCATTGCCGCGTGGGCGATTACCTGCGGATCGGCAGCGTCGAAGGCGAGATCATCGAAGTCGCGCAGGCGAGCATCATCGTCGCCACGAGCGAAGGACGCGCCGTGATCCCGGCCAAGATGTTCCACGAAGAGGTCTGCCACATCGTGCCGGCGCAGCACCGCTACGAGCCGCGGCCGCAGGCCGCGAAGTAGGCGGCCACGCATGGCTGAAGCCCTGACACTCGCCCTCGAATTCCTCGACGAGCATCCGGACGCGGCGCTGCGCATCCTCGAGCAGCACGATGCGCATCAGGTCGCCGCCTTTCTCGACATGGCTCCCGAAGCCTACGCCGTGCTCGCGCTCGGCCGCGCGCTGCCGGCGTTCGCGGCGCACCTGTGCCATGCATTCGGGCCGGAAATGTCCGCGCGGCTTCTGTTGCAGCAGGACATCGGCCGCATGGTGGTCGTGCTGCGTCATCTCGATCACGCCTCCGCCGATGCGATCCTCAACGAATGCCCGACGGCACGCCGCCAGGCCTGCCTGTTGCTGTTGCATTACCCGGTGCGCTGCGTCGGCGCGTGGATAGTGCCTGATGCGCCGGTCGTCGCGAGCGATTTCACGATTGCCGAAACGCTGCAGTTCCTCAGGGATGCGAATGCCTCGGCCTGCACGAAGTATGTGTTCGTCGTCAGCCGCGACGGCCGGCCCGAGGGGCGCATCAGCCATCTCGCGCTGTTGCAGGGACATGCCGACCAGCGCATCGAATGGCTGATGGACAGGCATGTCGACAGCATCCCGGCGCAGATGTCGACGGCACAGGCCGCGAAACTGGCCGGGTGGCATGGCGACGACGTGATGCCCGTGACCGGCGCGCAACACCAGTTCATCGGCGTGTTGCGGCACGCGGACCTGCGGCGCGCACTGCACCAGGACACGGCGGTCACGCAGGGGCCGGCGACCAGCGGTGAACCGCTCGCGGACCTCGTCGATGCGTACGGCCAGTCGCTGCTCGCGCTGTTCAATACGTTCAGCACGGCGGTGGAATCGGAGTTGAAGTCCTAAACGAGCAATACGATGACTCCTGCACCTGCCAACCCGCTGCAAACCCTCACGCAGGCCTATCTGCTGAACTACCCGCATGGGGCCGCGCGCAAGCTCGAGGCCCTCGATCCTGCCGAAGCAGCCGGCATCCTCGGCGAACAGAAGGTGCACGCCGCCGCGCGCGTGCTCGAACGGCTCGCGCCGGGCATGACGCTCGCGATCCTGCTCGAGTTGCCGGAGGCTTTCGCTGCCGAGTTGCTCGAAAGCATCGACGTGGCGCTCGCCGCCAGCCTGCTCGCGCAGGCTGACACGCAGCGGCGCGCGAGCTGGCTCGGCGCGATGAGCAAGGCCACGGCTGACGAGTTCCGCTCGCTGCTCGAATATCCCGACGATTCGGTCGGCCAGCTGATGAACCCGGCGACCTTCGCATTCAACAAGGCCACGAGTGTCGGCGAGGCGCTCGCGCAGCTGCGCCGCCAGCACGTGTACAGCCTGCCGCACCTGTTCCTGCTGAACGATGACATGACGCTGCATTCGCGCGTCGACCTGCAGCGTCTCGTGCTCGCCGACGCTGCCGTGCCGCTGGCGCAGCTGTCGGCGCCGGTGCGCGTCTATGTGCAGGCCCTCGATCCGCGCGAGGAGGTGCTCGACAAGCTCGGGCAGCACGAGATCGACATCCTGCCGGTGGTCGACGTCGACTTCCGGCTCGTCGGCGTGCTCGAAAGCCAGGCACTGCTCGATGCCGTGCGCGAAGATCTCGCCACCGACGTGCAGACGATGGTCGGCGTCAGCAAGGACGAGCGCGCGCTCTCGTCGAGCCTGTTCGCCGTGCGCAAGCGGTTGCCGTGGCTGCAGATCAACCTCGTAACAGCCTTTCTCGCATCAGCCGTCGTCGGCATGTTCGAAAGCACGATCGCGCAGTTCACGGCGCTCGCCGTGCTGCTCCCGGTGGCGGCGGGGCAGTCGGGCAACGCCGGCGCGCAGGCGCTGGCCGTCACGATGCGCGGCCTCACGTTGCGCGAGATCACGCTGCGGCACTGGTATCGCGTCATGCTGAAGGAGCTGGCCGCCGGCTTCATCAACGGGGTCGGCATTGCCGCCACCTGCGCGCTTGGCGTTTACCTGTGGAGCCGCAGCGCAGGCCTGGCGCTCGTCATGGCCCTCGCGATGATCGTATCGATGACGATCGCCGGCATCGCCGGCGCGCTCGTCCCGATCGCCCTGAAGCGTTTCGGGCTCGATCCGGCGCAAGCGTCGTCGATCGTGCTGACGACGGTGACCGACGTCGCCGGCTTCCTGTCCTTCCTCGGCATCGCGACGCTGCTCGCTGCCTTTATCTGAGGAAATCGGCCCTGAGGAAATTGGGGTAGATTTACCCCCCCAACCCGGTAAAATCGCGCCTCCCAAACACCCCGGCCCCGGCCGTCAATGCTGCGCTCCCAGAGAGGGTTTGAATCATTGAACGCAATTGAACAGGTTGAGTGGACCATCGAAAAATCCCGGGAGCTCTACGGTTTCGAGCGCTGGGGCAATGATTACTTCGGGGTCTCCGACAACGGTAACGTCACCGCGCGCACGCTTCATGCGCAGGTCGAATTGCTCGACATCGTCAAGGGCGCGCTCGACCGCGACCTGCAAATGCCATTGCTGCTGCGCATCGAGAACATCCTCGACGCCCAGGTGCAGCGCCTGAACGTCAGCTTCCGCAAGGCAATCGAAGCGCTCGGCTACAAGGGCGAATATCGCGGCGTGTATCCGATCAAGGTAAACCAGCAGGCGCAGGTCGTCGAAGAGATCGCCGCATTCGGCGCGCGCTACAAGCACGGCTTCGAAGTCGGCAGCAAGCCGGAGATCATCGTTGCACTGTCGACGCTCGAGGAACCCGGCAGCCTGATCATCTGCAACGGCTACAAGGACCAGGAGTTCATCGACCTCGGTCTTTCGGCGATCAAGCTGGGCTTCATTTGCGTGTTCGTCGTCGAAACGCCGGCGGAAGTGCCGGTAATCATCGAGCGCAGCCGCATGATGGGTGTCGAGCCGATCATCGGCGTCCGCATCAAGACGACGGTAAGCGTCAGCGGCCACTGGAACTCGACTTCAGGCGACCGCAGCGTGTTCGGCCTTACGGCAACGCAGCTCGTCGACGTCGTCGATTTGCTGAAAAGCGAAAACATGCTGCATTGCCTGCAGCTGCTGCACTGCCACCTCGGCTCGCAGATTCCGAACATCCAGGACATCCGCAGCGGCATCAACGAAGTCTGCCGTTACTATGCCGACCTCGTGAAGGAGGGCGCTGCGCTCAAGTACATCGACCTCGGCGGCGGCCTTGCCGTCGATTACACAGGGTGGGGCTCGAACTTCGGCCAGAGCCGCAACTACTCGTTGCAGGAATACTGTGAAGACATCGTCGACACGCTGAAGAATACCTTCGACGACTACGAGATCACGCATCCGACGATCGTCACCGAATCCGGCCGCGCGACAATCGCGTACTCGTCAGTGCTCATTTTC
>DASWWP010000031.1:0-26543 GCA_036405915.1 Pseudomonadales bacterium | reverse complement strand
GCGATCATCGGGCCGAACGGTGCGGGCAAGACCACGCTGCTGCGCTGCCTGATCGGCGAGCTCGCTCCCGATACCGGGCGCGTGAAGATGGCGGAACAGGCCGAGCCTGCGTACTACGCGCAGGACCATGCGCATGAATTCGCCGACGACGTGACGCTGTTCGACTGGATGAAGCAATGGACGAAGGGCGACAACCAGCTCGTGCGCGGCGCGCTCGGCCGCATGCTGTTTTCGGGCGACGATACGTCGAAGTCGGTAAAGGTGATTTCAGGCGGCGAACAGGGCCGCATGCTGTTCGGCAAGTTCAGCCTCGTGAACCCGAACGTGCTGTTCCTCGACGAACCGACGAACCATCTCGACATGGAATCGATCGAGGCGCTGAACCTCGCGCTCGAGAACTATCCCGGCACGCAGATCTTCGTGAGCCATGACCGCGAGTTCGTCTCGTCGCTCGCCACGCGCATCATCGACATGAAGAGCACAGGGCTCGTCGACTTCAAGGGAAACTACGAGGACTATCTGCGCAGCCAGGGAATCTACGAGTAGCGGGCCATACGCGTCCTTGCGCGTGGCGGCAGCCGCGGCTTCAGGCCGGGCGTCTGAAGAACGCAGGCTGCCGATCACCAGCCACTTGCGCTGCCGGCATTCTGTTCGTCGAGCCAGGCCTTCAACGGCGCGAAGTACTCCGCCATTGCCGTGCCGCTCATCTCTCGGCTGCCGGTGAAGGCTTCGAGCGCTTCAGGCCACGGCTGGCTTGCCCCGAGCGCCAGCATCGCATTCAACTTTTCGCCCACTTCCTCGTTGCCGTAGAAACTGCAGCGATGCAGCGGCCCTTCCCAGCCCGCGAGTTCACACGCGCTCTGGTAGAACTGGAACTGCAGCACGCGCGCGAGGAAGTAGCGCATGTACGGCGTGTTGCCCGGAATGTGGAACTTCGCGCCGGGATCGAAGGCTTCGGCCGGACGCTCGACCGGCGGCACGACGCCCTGGTATTCGCGTTTCAGCTCGACCCATGCGTCGTTGTACTGCGCGGGAGGAATCGAGCCGTCGAACACGCCCCAGCGCCATTTGTCGACGAGCAGACCGAACGGCAGGAATGCCACGCCGTTAAGCGCTTCGCGCAGCAGCAGGCCGATGTCCTTGTCGGCACTGGGTACCTTCGATTCGTCTAGCAGGCCAATCTGCACGAGGTATTCTGGCGTGATCGACAACGCGATCAGATCGCCGATCGCTTCGTGGAAGCCGTCGTTCGCGCCGTTCAGGTGCAGGAAGCTTTGCTCGTTGTATGCGCGCTGATAGTAGTTGTGGCCCAGCTCGTGGTGGATCGTGACGAAGTCGTCGGCATTGGGCTTGATGCACATCTTGATGCGCAGGTCGTCCCTGTTGTCCACATCCCATGCGCTTGCGTGGCACTGCACTTCGCGGTCGGCGGGTTTCACGAACAGCGAGCGTTGCCAGAAGGTGTCCGGCAGCGGCGCAAAACCGAGCGACGAGAAAAAGTTTTCGCCAGCCCTCACCATGTCGAGTTCGTTCATGCCCTTCGCTTCGATCAGCTGCGTGAGGTCGTAACCGACATCGCCGGCGCCCTCAGGCGCGACGAGAGGATAGATGTTGCCCCACTCCTGCGCCCACATGTTGCCGAGCAGGTCGGCGCGGATCGGACCCGTGGCAGGTTGCACGGCGTCGCCGTATTTTTCATTGAGCTTCGTGCGCACGTACGTGTGCAATGCAATGTAAAGCGGCTTCAGGTCATCCCAGATGCGGTCGGTGAGCGCGGCGAAGTCGTCGGGCGGCATGTCGTAGTTCGAGCGCCACATCGCGCCGGTGTCGGCGAAGCCCAGTTCGCGCGCGCCTGCATTGGCGATTTCGACCATGCGCGCGTAGTCGTCCTTCATCGGCGCGCCGACGTTGTCGTGCCAGCTGGCCCACATCTCGGCGTATTGTTCCGGCGTGTGGTCGAGCTCACCCATTTCAGCTTCGATGTCGGAGCCTGCGATCGGCTCACCGTCCAGCGTGCCCTTGCCCTTGCCGTACTGCGACGCGAGATTGGTCGCGATGGTGTTCAGTTCCTCGGCGGCGCCGGGAGTCGTCGGCGCCGGCAGCACGATGCCGTTGCGCAGGATGTCGAGCTTGCGTGCGACGACCGGATCGAGGCCCTGCACAGTGCGATACTTCGCGGCATCGAGTGCGTAGCGCACGGACTTGTCGGTATAGATGGTGCCGTACCTCGCGGCGAGCGCGTCGGTGTCTTCCGTGATGTACGTGGCGTTGATCCACGCGACCTGGCTGTACTCGATTGAAAAGCCGAACAGGTCCTGTTCGACAGCCGCAACGAAGTCGGATGCCCCCTGTGGCGTCAACGGAAATTCCGGAGTTCCGGCCAGCGCCGACGTACCGGCCACCTGGGCTGCGGCAGGGAAGGACAGGCTGATGCTTAGCGCCAGGATGGCAAGGGATGCGCGGGGTTTCATTGGGCGTACCTCCGGGAACTGAACGAGTGGACAAGGAAAAGGTAACATATCGCGGCCAACCCAATCACGGACGGACACCATGCTGCGCCTTTACTACGCCCCCAACTCCTGCGCCCTCGCCTCGCACCTTGCCCTCGAACTTTCCGGCCTGCCGTATGAGGCAAAGCGGCTCGACATTGCGAAGCAGGAGCAGCGCTCCCCGGAATACCTCGCGCTGAATCCGAAGGGCCGCGTGCCGGCCCTGCTGACGGACAGCGGCGTGCTGACCGAAACCCCGGCGATCCTCGTCTACATTGCACAGCTGCGGCCCGAGGCAAAGCTCGCGCCACTGAACGATGCGTTCGAGTTCGCGCAGATGCAGTCGTTCAACAGTTACCTGTGTTCGACGGTACATGTCGCTCACGCGCATCGGTATCGGGGCTACCGCTGGTCGGATTCCGCCGAGGCGATCGAATCGATGCGGCAGAAGGTTCCTCAGAACATGCGCGAATGCTTCAGCCTCATCGAGCGGGACTACCTGACGGGCCCGTGGGTACTCGGCGGGCAACTGAGCGTGTGCGATCTCTACCTGTTCACGATCGGGCGCTGGCTGCCTGGAGACGATGTCGACATCAACGAGTTCCCGCGCGTGGCGGACCACGCAGCGCGCCTTCAGCAGATTGCCGGGGTGCAGCGGGTACTCGCACAGCAGTAAATTTGCACCCCAACTGGAAAGGATCTACCGGGGTTCGCCCCCAACGAAAACTCCGGCATTGCGTGCACAAAAAGAAACGGCCCCGAGGGGCCGTTTCGCTGGGTCGGGTCGTGCTGGCAACTCAGTTGTCAGACGATTCCGACTCATCCATCCACAACGGCGACTCTTCCACGCTCGCGAAAGTATCGAACTCCGCATCGTCGAGTTTGTCGTCGTCGTTTTCGTCGTAATGGTTGTACAGGCCTACGACGAACTCTTCGCGGCTGATCGTACCGCCTGCGTCGATGTCCATCGACAGATCGTAGTCAAGAACGCCCTCGGCTGCTTCTTCTGCGTCGAAGGTGCCGTTGTTGTTCTTGTCGATGCGGTCGAACAGGCTTTCTTTTTCCATGTAGTCAGCCCATTCTTCCTGCGTGACGATCTTGTCGCTGTCGGAATCCCACGCACTGAGGTCGGCGTGGACCTTGTCGTCGGCGATGGCCGAATTGCCCATGAACGCGGCTGCGCATACTGCCGAGAACAGAAGTTTCGTTTTCATGGTTAACCTCCAGTTACGATCGAGAATTAGAAAAGCCGGGGCCGAGAAAAGTTCAGCCCCGGCTTTCGGACTTCGCGCAAAGCCAGGGTTGGTCTCCGGGGAGACGGACTGGCGATGCGCGGGGCCTTGTCCTCGTGATTGCAATGGCGATGCCAAATTTCAAAAACGCAGTGCGTTCGCGTAGATGTCTCGATTTCACCACTGTGGGTGGCCTGCCACGACACTCGGTTCCCTGCAAAAAATTCTCATCCGTTGTAAGTGTTTCGCGCTAACGGTTCAGCTGATACCGGCGCGCCTGCGGGCAATGAGGCAGGCATCGCCGTTCAGCTCGAATTCGCGGCACGAGCGCGGGCGATCCTCATAATGCTTGCACAGGTAAGGCTCATCAACGCAGCCGTTCCCTGACAGCGCGACGCAAGAACCGCCGGGTCGCGGGACCACGCAGCGCCCGGTACTGCGCACTTCGATGAGCTCAGGATGGCGCTTCGCAAAGCGTTCCGCGGGTCTAAGCTCGACGACGTCGAAGCCGCGATGGCAGCAGGCGCCGCACGTGAAGCAATCGCTCTGCACCAGTTTCGGTTCATGGTACTCACATCCCTGCTGCATCGGCGCAAGGCGTACGGCAGCGCCTTTGCCTGACACGGCAACGCCAGTTACGCGGTTGTCGTCGTCGAGCCGGCAGGAAGCCGGTTTGCAGCCTGGGCGCGTCTGCCGGCACTCGATCTTGCCGCGGCGGGGAACCGCCCACGCGCAATCGCTGCAGCGTCGCGCCGTGTCGTGATGCAGGCGAAACCCCGCGGGATGTTCGCCGTGCGTCAGCGCCCAGAGTTCGTCGGGTGCGGCAGACGGCCGCAATATGTCGGCCAGTGTTGCGGTGGCGCACAGCGCTGCATGGAGCACGGCGCGATAGGGTTCGTGCCGCGCACGTTGCATTCCCGCACGCGCAAGCGGAATGGCGGCATCGCCACCGGCCGCTAGCGGATCGCGCGGCAACGCGTCGTAATACGGCCGCCACATCGTCGTGACAGCCATGAACGTGCGCAGCCCATAGCCTTGCGCAAGCGCGGCCTGCAGGCGATTTGTCGCGTATTCATACACGAGGTCTTTCGGCGACGTGTTGTCGAGGCCCCAGTCAGGCTGATGGCGCGCCTGTTCGCCGGACACGAGCAGGTGGCACAACTCATGGAAGATCATCTGCGCAAGGCAGTCATCAGCATCGAGGTATTCCGCGCTTGCCAGCGTCAACGTGCCGCTGCCGTCCCACGACGCATAGGCATCTGCGGAGCGCACGACACTGATGCCGAGCTCGTGCGCGGCATGCAGCCAGATGGCGTCGGCGGCGTCCTGATCGCCCGCCTTCAGTCCATTACGTGCGGCCGCTGAGTTCATAGGCGCAGATGTTGACGGCGGTGGCCAGGTTCAGCGATTCGAGTGTGCCGGAGCCAGCGATCGCGAAGCGCGTCGCGTTCAGCGCGGCGACCAGTTCACCCGGTACGCCACGTGCTTCGTTCCCGAAGATGTAGCAGCTGAAGTCGGCAAAATGTGCGGCGCGTGTGTTGTCGCCCTGCAGGTCCAGGCAGGCAATGCTGCCGTAGCGCGATGGGAGGGTCGATGCCTCGACATCGAGTTCGATCGGCACGTGGAACAGCGCGCCAAGGCTCGCCCGCACAGCCTTGGGGTTGTACGGGTCGACGCTGCCCGGGCTCAGCAGCAGCCTGAACCCGCCGAACCACGCGAGTGTGCGAAGGATCGTGCCGAGGTTGCCGGGGTCCTGGACTTCATGCAGATAGATCGCCGTTTCACCACGCGCATCTGCCGCTGCCGGCGCGTTCAATAGCGGTACGACGGCGAGGATGCCCTGCGGCGTCTCGGTGTCTGCCAGTTGCTTGAACTGCCGCGCGTCGAGCACGTGTTTCCTGAACGGACCTGGCCAGTGCTCGTACGCCTGCGTGACGTACAGCTCGCTGTTCGACAATGCAGGATTCGTCTGCGCCGCCCTCTGCAGTTCGAGCACGAGATGTTCGCCCTCGGCGATGAAGCAGCCGAAAGCCTCGCGGTACTTTTTCTGGTGCAGCTTCCTGACGTCGTCGAGTTTCATCGCGCCGCGCTCGCAGGCTGCCGTGCGATGTCGTCGGTACCGACCATGTCGGTGGCCACCGCTTCCGCCACGCGAATGCCATCGACACCCGCCGACAGGATGCCACCTGCGTAACCGGCACCCTCGCCCGCCGGATACAGGCCTTTGACGTTGAGGCTCTGCAATGTCACCGCGTCGCGCGTGATGCGCAGCGGCGACGACGTGCGCGTTTCGACGCCGGTCAACACGGCATCGGCACGATCGAAGCCGTGGATCTGTTTGCCGAACGCCGGCAGCGCTTCGCGTATCGCCGTTATCGCGTACGCTGGCAATGCGCCGGCGAGATCGGTGAGCGTGACGCCGGGTTTGTAGGACGGCAGAACGTCACCGAACGCGGTTGAGGCCGAACCGCGCAGGAAGTCGCCGACGAGCTGCGCCGGCGCGTTGTAGTTGCTGCCGCCGAGCACGTAGGCCGCGGCTTCCAGTTTCTCCTGCAACTCGACGCCAGCGAGCGGACTGCCCGGGAAATCCTGTGCTGGATTGATACCGACGACGATGCCGGCATTCGCATTGCGCTCGTTGCGCGAATACTGGCTCATGCCGTTCGTGACGACGCGGCCGTCTTCCGACGTGGCCGCGACGACCGTGCCGCCCGGACACATGCAGAAGCTGTATACCGCCCGCCCGTTGCTGGCCTGGTGCGTGAGCTTGTAGTCCGCCGCGCCTAGCTCGGGATGTCCGGCATACTTGCCGAGCCGCGCACGATCGATCTGGCCCTGCGGATGCTCGATGCGGAAGCCGATGGCAAAGGGCTTCGGCTCGATGAACACGCCCTGCCCATGCAGCATGCGGAAGGTGTCACGCGCGCTGTGGCCAAGTGCGAGTACGACGTGGCGACTGGCGATGTGCTCACCGCTGTCGAGCACGACGCCCGCGACCTGTTTCGTGTGCGCGGGACCGTCGACCTGCTCGAGCGCCTCTTCCAGCAGCAGCTGCGTCACCTTGCTGCCGAAACGTACTTCGCCGCCGAGGGAGATGATCTCCTCGCGCATCGCGGCGACGACGCCGGTCAACCGGAACGTGCCGATGTGCGGCTTGCTCACGTACAGGATTTCAGGGGGCGCGCCGGCGCGCACGAACTCCTGCATGACCTTGCGGCCATAGAATTTCGGGTCCTTGATCTGGCTGTACAGCTTGCCGTCGGAGAAGAGGCCTGCTCCGCCTTCGCCGAACTGCACGTTGGACTCCTGCGTCAACACGCGGTTGCGCCACAGCGCCCATGTGTCTTTCGTGCGCCGGCGTACGTCCTGGCCGCGCTCGAGCACGATCGGGCGCAGCCCCATCTGCGCGAGCAGCAGCGCCGCGAATAGGCCGCAGGGGCCGAAGCCGACGACGAGCGGGCGTTCGTCGCGATGCGCGCTGCCGGGCGCGACGAGGAAGTGATATTGCGTATCGGGCGCGGGCGCGACGTTGCGGTCGTCATTGAAGCGCTTCAGCACCGCGGCTTCGTTGCGCAGTTCGACGTCGAGTACGTAGACGAACAGGATCGTGCTGTTCTTCTTGCGCGCGTCGTAGCTGCGTTTGAATACGGTGAAGCCGAGCAGGTCGGCGTCCGCTACCTTCAGGCGTTTGACGATGGCGGTGCGCAGCTCGGCGGGCGAATGGTCGAGCGGCAGCGAAAGTTCGGTGATGCGCAGCATGGAATTCCTGGCCGGTGTACCCGGCAGAGGACAAGGATCGATGGATCGGGTTCGAAACGCGGCCTATTGTAACTGCTTCGGCTTATAATGCCGCGCGCCTTGTATTCCATTCTTTCGTATTCCTTCCATTCTTCGCAGTCGACAGACCATGGCACGATCCAAAAGCAGCGACCGCTGGCTCGACGAGCACGTCAACGATCCGTACGTGAAGCAGGCCCAGAAAGACGGCTATCGCTCGCGCGCGAGCTACAAGCTGCTCGAGCTGGTCGACAAGGACAAGTTGCTGCGCCCGGGCATGCACGTCGTCGATCTCGGGTCGGCGCCGGGCGGCTGGTCGCAGGTCGTCGCGCGCAAGCTCGGCGGCAAGGGCCGCGTGCTTGCGACGGACATCCTGTCGATGGAACCGATCGAGCACGTGCAGTTCATCCAGGGCGACTTCACCGACGAAGCCGTGCTGCAGCAGATGCTCGATGCACTCGGCGGGGAACGGCCGGACCTCGTGCTGTCGGACATCGCGCCGAACATTAGCGGCGTCGATGCCGCGGACCAGGCCGCGTCGATCTACCTGCTCGAACTCGCACTCGACATGGTGCGGCAGGTACTGAAACCGGGCGGCAACTTCGTCGCGAAACTGTTCCAGGGCGAAGGCTCCGATGCGTGGATCAAGGATCTGCGCAGCTCGTTTACATCCGTGACGATCCGCAAGCCGCAGGCATCGAGGCCGCGGTCGCGCGAGGTGTATGTCGTTGCAAAGGGATTCAAGCCCTGATCGCCTCTATACCAGCCGGCATGCCCGCCTATAATGCGGCCACCACCACGTCACCCCGGGGACACTCGTGACCATGCGCAAACTTACCATCATCAGCAGCATCCTGCTCGCGACCATCATGCACACGCAGGCTGCGCTGGCAGCGGACCAGCCTCAGGGCAATCGCCCGGCACCCGAGCCGCTGCCGTTGCTGTTCAAGGAAACGTGGAAGGAAACGGCGGCGGCGGAGCTGCTGTCGCAGGACCACGTCGTCAATCCGGATGTTCTCGTCACGGTGTATGGCAACCCGCCGGACGTGAACAGCCAGGGTGGACTGCCGCACATCTGGACGGGTCTGTGCAACCCGGCCTGCGGCGTGACGCTGAAGATGAAGGACAGCTTCATGGACCTGAGCGGCCGCGCACGCATCACGTGGTTCTCGCGCACGTCGGGCTTCCACCAGGTTCGACCGATCGTGAAGCTGGCCGACGGCACGACGCTCGTTGGTGACTTCGCGGATGAAAACACCTTCGACTACCGCGTCGTCGACTTCCATCTCGCCACGGTGCGCTGGATGGTGCTCGATACCGAAACGCTGACAACGAAAGGCTTCCTGCTACCGGAAGTGGATTTGAGCAGGGTCGACGAAGTCGGTTTCGTGGACCTGACGCCGGGCAGCGGCCACGGCTTCGGCGGCTTCTCGAACGTGGGCTGGATCGAGGTATACGGGAAGCCGGTACCGCGCACCTGACGGCCCACGTCCCTGTAACAAGGCTTCCCCAAAAAAAAACGCGCGGCTCGATGGCCGCGCGTTTGTTTTTGCAGATCAGTACTTGTAGCGCAGGATCGGATCGGTGAGCCGGTCTTCCGTCATGCGGCGACGCATCATGTCGCGGCGGCGGTCGATGCGTTCGAGCAGCCGCTGGCGCTTCGATGCAAGGAAATCGTCGCGATTCACCTTCTTTCCACGCAGTGCGGTTGCGTTGTCGCGGTACTCGCGGAAATCCCGGTATCCTTCGATGTCATGCTTCAGTTCGCGGATCACGAGATCGGCGACGACGGCGTCGTCGAGATAGCCGATGCCGGGCACCTTGTCGGAGATGATGTCCTTGCCGACGGCGAAGTAACTCAATGCCGCGACGATGCGGCGGCGGTCGCCAGCCACGAGTTCGGGACCCCAGTCCTTGTCGTCGAGCAGGTCGATCAGCATCGCGATGTCTTCGAGCCGCTTCTGGATGTAGGCCGGCACCCTTGCCTTGCGCGCCTGCTTGATGTGCGCGCGGGCGCCATCGATCAGTTCGCTTTCAGGGCGTGCGGCATTCTTCTTCCACACGGCGTCCATGACGCGGGCAAAATACTTCAGGTCGTCGTCGCTAAGGTCGAGCGCGATGTTGAGCGGCATGATCCTTCTCCTGATGGTTGATGAACTGACTGGGATGCTACTAAATCTCGCTGCGTGGTAAACCCTTCATTTATGGTCGCATTTCACTTGAACCCGCCGAGTGGCTCGTCCTGCTCCGCCGGGTCATGTCGGCTCGGATCCGGATTCGCGCTGACGACGCCGCCGGTGAACACGCACGTACGCGAACGGTCGTACATCGCGGAGGAATGATGGGCGTGGGCAGGGACGCGTGTTGCCGCTGCGAATAGCGACGCACCACAACAGCGGCAGGCGGAGGTGTATTTTCATGGCCTTCTTCCCGCGTATTGGAATGGCCTTTCTTTTGGCCTGAGTATACGGGCTACGCATGCGCCATGTCGTGCTGGTTGAAAAAGTGGCGAGCCGGCAGCTTTTGGCTATAGTGCCTCGTGCCGATCATCGAAGTTCGGCTTTCGCCACAATCATTCCACGGAGGGAACCATGCGCGACCTGACAATGAACGAAACGGAGAACGTCGGCGGCGGTGAAATACTCGTCAGCCCGGGGCAACTGGGAATTGCGCTGACGGACAATACACTTGTGGTCATGACCGGCATGGCCGAGGGTGCGGCCGTCATGACCACGGTCGGCGCTATCGGCTTCGCCGCAACCGTAGGCTGGAACATCGGATCAGCGCTTGTCGCGTACACCGACATCGAGCACGTGATCGGCGGGTGGATGTACAGCATCATGTGCTGACACGCTCAGGCGGGGACCTCGTTCTGCGCAGGGGTCCTTCCACTGCAACGAAATCATCAGGAGATTGCTATGGAACAAAAGAACGAAAGGAGGTTCTGGACCGTTTTTGTCCTGTTCTGCGTCTTGATGGTAACGGCCGGCGAGATGTCTGGCGTCATAGATTTGTCGACGATGACGCGTGCCGAGCACGTCATCTATACGACAGCGCTTGTATTGTGCGGAGTCGTAATCCGGCACTGGTTCAGGAACAATCCGGAAGAAGTGAAAAAACTTTTCAAGTCGTGACTACGATCCTGGCAGATAGCTCGGCGAGTCAGCGGCATATACCTCGAACGCAAAAAAAAGCCCCGGTATCTTTCGATACCAGGGCTTTTTGGTTCAGCAATTCTTGCGAACTTACGCCGGCGTGATGTTCTCAGCCTGCGGACCTTTCTGGCCCTGCGTTACGGTGAAGCTTACGCGCTGACCTTCGGTCAACGTTCTGAAGCCATCGCCTTTGATCTGCTTGAAGTGTGCGAATACGTCGGAGCCGCCATCACGAGCGATGAAACCAAAACCTTTCGCTTCGTCGAACCATTTTACCGTGCCAGTTACTTGTGTCATTTGCATGTACCTTGAAAAATGAAAAACCCGCTTTGCGCGGACGGTTGTCCTCATTCAGCCCCGAGTCAAATACGAGTCGAAGGAGAACGTGTTTGCTGAAGGTTAAATTACTTATGTAACGGAACGAGGATCGGTAAAGATGATATTCGAAGCGGTGTGCATAAATATGGAGAAAAACATTCAAGCGAGCGCATGATAAACCCTTTGTGGCTTGCATAGCCACCGATATTTGATGAAGCACACGACGCTGCAGTATCAGCGCAGCATCAGCCGTGGCGATCCTCCGCAATCGACGGCGATCAGTCTTCCTCGAAGTAACGCTGCAGGTCGTCGTAGCCGCCGATGCGATTACCATCGATGAAGGTCTGCGGCGTCGAATCGACCTTGTGCTGCTGCTTGAAGCTCTCCGCCTCGTCGTCGCTCTTCAAGTGTTTATCTGAAACATCGAAGCCCTTGCGTTTCAGCAGATCCAGCGACTTGACCCCGTACGGACATACATGGTCCTCGCTGACGATCCGGTATAGCGTGGCACTTTGCGCCATGGCCTGCTCTCCTCTGCGTCGTGCATTGTCTTGCCATGCCCTGCATCGAGCCGTTCTTGACCCAGCCACCTGATGCCGTGGATGAGCTGCCCGGCCGAATGAGCTTCTCTTGCATACCACGTCACGCCTCGCCACTTCGTTCGGTATTTCACCTGCATTCGGGGTGGACGAATCCGGATTGACTCCTTATGCTTCGGGCCCGATCGGGTGCTTCAGCCGCCCGCCGCGCTATCGCCAAACCCACGTATGGAGCACATCACATGGCCCTTTGGGACAAGAACGAACCCAGTACGACCAGCAACACGACCATCACGCCCGCGCCGCAGGCAGTCACGCCGCCCCCGTTGAACCAGACCGCGCGCCCTGCCGTCCCCGCCACCAAGGAACGCACCGACATGACCGAATCCCTCATCGCATCCGGCCTCACGATCGAAGGCAAGATCAACGGCAAAGGCAATGTCCGCGTTGCCGGCAAGTTCAAGGGCGACATCGCCGTCGAAGGCGACCTGCACATCGACGCAGGTTCGCGCGTGGAAGGCCAGGTGAAAGCCGGCGAGGTCTGCGTGATCGGTGAGCTGCAGGGCAACATCGAAGGCGCCAAGCACGTCGACCTCAAGCAGGGCAGTACGATGACCGGCGACCTGAAAGCCGGCTCGCTTACGGTAGCCGCCGGCGCACGCATGCGCGGCAACGTTGACTTCGGCTTCGACGAGAGCAAGAAGGCTTGACCCGCACCTGTCCTCATTGCAAGGCGACTATTCTCGCCAGCGCACTCGTCTGTCCGGGCTGCAGGGGTCACCTGCGCATGGACAAGGCGGGCGCGCCCGTGATGAAGCCGACCTGGCGCGTCGAGGGCAGCTTCGGCGCCGAGCCGCCAAACCAGCCGATGGAATACTCGATGGTGATCAGCGTGCGCGACGAGCGTAACGAGGAAGTCGCACGCCATGTCGTGAATGTCGGCCAGGTGCAGGGGATGGAGCGCAGGACCTTCACGCTGTCGATCGAAACGTCGGAATCGCGCAAGTAAGCAGATCGGCATGCCCGCGAGGGCGATCCAGGCGCACGATCAATCCCCGCGGACGATGGATTCCCGACTTCGCAGCAAATGACGCATCTCCCATCGCATCGTGACGATGCGATTAATTCGCGGAAGATTAATTCGCGGAAAAAGTATCGCAGCTCGCGAGCGTGCCCTGCTCCCAGCCTTTGTTGAACCACTCCATGCGCTGCTGCGACGTGCCGTGCGTAAACGATTCGGGCCGGACCGTGCCCTGGGTTTGACGCTGTAGCGTGTCGTCGCCGATCGCCTGCGCGGCGGTCAGTGCTTCCTCGATGTCACCGGCCTCGACGACCTGCCGGGAACGGTTAGCATGGTTCGCCCACAGGCCCGCGAAACAATCCGCCTGCAATTCCTGGCGCACCGACCATTCGTTCGCTTCGGCACGTGACGACGCGCGGCTTTGCTGCGCGTTCACCTGGTCGGCGATGCCGAGCACGTACTGCACGTGGTGGCCGACTTCGTGCGCAACCACGTAGGCCTGCGCAAAATCGCCGGCCGCGCCGTGGCGCGTGCGCAGGTCGTCATAGAACGACAGGTCGATGTACACCTGCTGGTCGCCGGGGCAGTAGAACGGGCCCATCGCCGCCTGGCCGGTGCCGCAGGCCGAACTCACCGCGCCCGTAAACAGCACGAGCGTCGGCTCGGGATAGTCGGCATTCTGCTCGGCGAAGAGCGCAGTCCACGTGTCTTCCGTGTCGGCAAGGACGACGCTGACGAAGTCCGCGAGTTCCTGCTGCTCTGTACTGAGCGCGGCGCTGCGATTCTGCGTGGTGCCCACTCCTGTCAGCGAACTCAGCAGCCCGCCATCGAGGCCCAGGTACGACAGCAGGAACAGGCCGGCGCCGATCAACAGCAGGAAGCGCCCGCCCTTGCTGCGCAACAGGAACGGCAACAGGCGCATGAGGATCAGCGCACCGCCCGCTCCCCCCATCCCGGCCATCTGTTGCCCGCGGCGATCGTCGATGTTCGTACTGCGGCGGCCTTCTCTGCGCATCGTGTAATCCTCGTGACGTATCGCGGGCAGTTGATGCTGCGGCATTGGCAAAGTCAATGTCAGCACACGCGGGAAGCGCCGGAGTTTCTTCGCGTGAAAACCCGCACGGCGCAACTGTCCCGGAGGAACGAAGCGGCAAATTTCCGCCGATTAAGCTGCGCTTCATCCTCGATCGCATCGGCACGGGGCGCTTCACTCGTGGTTCAGTTTCGCTACATGAAACTGCAGCCAGGCCCGATGAGAGGCCGTAACGAATCAATCGAGGGAGGCTTTATGAAACACCTGTTGTTACCCGCATTCCTGCTTGCCGCATTGTTGCTGCCCGGACTTGTCGCCGCGGATGGCAACGGAGTCGAATGGCGCCGCGGCGGCGGCTACGACATTTATTACCGCTCGCCAGGCCACGACTGGCGCCGCGCACCGGGTTCAGCCGTCGATGTCGGCGATGGCTGGGTCATAGGCACGGACCGCCGGCATGGCGGCTTCAGCATCTATCGCTGGGACGGCCGTCGCTGGCATCGCATGCCGGGAGCAGGCGTGCGCATCGGCGGTTCGTATCACAATCCCTGGGTCGTGAATGATCGCGGCGAACGCTTCTCGTGGACGGGTTACGGCTGGCGCGAAGAGCGCAATGCCGGGCGCCGCGACAACGACGATCGCCATGAGCGCGATCGCGGTCGCAACGACGACTGGAACCGGGGACGCGACGACAACGACTGGAATCGCGGCCGCGGCGACAATGACTGGAGCCGCAATCGTGATCGTGATCGTGACGACGATCACAATCGCCGTACACGCAGGAATCGTTGACGGCGCTTCGGGTGTTTGCCCGAGCGGAGGCTGGCCGCGAGACTCGCTATACTCGCGCCAACCTCAGCGATACAAGGAGCTCCCATGTCCCTGCCCTTCACTGCACGCGCGTTGACGCTGTGCCTGTTCGCGCTGGCCCTCGAAGGCTGCGCCACATCCACTGCCCCAGGTGTCGTCGGAGCCGAGCGCCGCCAGCTGCTGCTCGTGTCGTCCGAGGAAATGAATGCGATGGCAGAGCAGGCGTACTCGGAACTGAAGACGGAGGCTACCCGCGACGGCGTTCTGAACACGAATGCCAACCACGTGCAGCGCGTACGTGAAATCGGCCAGCGCATCCGACCTCACACCGCCGTGTTCCGCGAAGACGCGCCGAACTGGAACTGGGAAGCCAACGTGCTGCAGAGCGATCAGCTCAATGCCTTCTGCATGCCGGGCGGCAAGATCATGTTCTACTCGGGCATCATCGAACAGCTGCAACTCACCGATGCCGAAATCGCCGTGATCATGGGCCACGAGGTCGCGCACGCTTTGCGCGAGCATTCACGCGAACAGATCTCCCAGGCGCTCGCCGCGCAGGCCGCGATCGGCATCGGCGCAGCGCTCCTCGGCGTCGGCCAGACCGGCGCGGACCTCGCAAACACCGGTTACGGCGCGCTCGTCGCCACGCGTTTCAGCCGCACTGACGAAACCGAAGCCGACCGCATCGGTCTCGAACTCGCCGCGCGCGCCGGTTACGACCCGAGCGCTGGCGTCACGCTGTGGCAGAAGATGATGTCCGCCAACCAGGGTGGACGTCCGCCGGAAATCCTCAGCAGCCATCCGGCCGAAGCCAATCGCATCCGCGAAATCGAAGCACTGCTTCCTACCGTCATGCCGCTGTACACGGCAGCTACGCGCTAGTTCGGCAAACGATTCCAGTCTCCTGTCGAGAGCTTGCCCCGGTCCTTGCGGCCGGGGTCTCTTTTTGCGCGCATCGCGCGTGCCGGCCTGGAGGCGCCGCGAAACCCCGCATGCGTTTTGCCACGCCGGACGCGTAACCGCGCTACACGGCGCCGCTTTACCGTGCCTATAATCCGTTTCCGTCAATAACAACAACAGGAAACGACCCATGAAACGCTTAGCCCTCCTTGGCCTCGTGCTGTCCTCCACACTGACCCCGCTGACCGCCCTCGCCCAGCCTCCGGAACTGGGCGGCGGACCCGTCTCGTGCACGCGTGGCGGCCTGCAGAATGCAGTGGACCTTTACATCGACGCGCAAACAAAAGGCGACAAATCCGGCCTGCCCCTTCCCCCTGGCGCCGGATACTGGGAAAACGCCGAACGCTTCGACATCGAGCAGGGCATCATCAACAAGGCGCTCGAGATCGACCAGCACCGCAGCATTTTCGACGAGAGCTCGTGCCAGACCTTTACGGAGGTCATCGTCACGGACGAGAACGAGCCTTACGTGCTCGGCACGCGCATGCGCATCAACCACGACAAGATCGCCGAGATCGAAATCGTATGGACGACGACCGGCTACTGGCTCTTCAACGCCGACAACTACCTGAAGTACTCGGCGGAAGAAGACTGGGGCCCGCTGCCTGTCGAAAAACGCAGTTCGTATGGCGAACTGGTTTCGGCGGCAAACGCCTACCTCGACGCTTTCCTCGAAGGCAAGATCGACCAGGTGCCCTGGGGCTTTCCTTGCGTGCGCATCGAAGGCGGCATGTACACCGGCAAAGGCTCTCCGGACGACAGCTGCGAAGTCGGCGTGCCGGCCGGCGTGAACATCGCGAATCGGCACTTCGTCGTCGATGAAGTCACCGGCTCGGTCGTGGTCTACTGCACGTTCGGCGCCGGCGGCCCGAACGGCGGCAGCAGCTCCGCGGACACGCACCTGTTCCGCGTCGAGAACGGCAAACTGCGCTACGTGCACACGCTGACGCATTTGCTGCAGTCTGCGTTCCAGGGCAACGCACCGGCGGCCGGAGGCGCAGATGCAAGCGATTAGCAAGACCATCGCCATTCCTGCGATAGCGGGAATCCAGCAGCTGGCTGGATCCCACGTTCACGGGAATGGCGAGAACGAAATTTCAAAACAATAAAACAGCCCCCTACTCCAAGGTAAACCATCACCATGCATACTCCATCCAAAGCCCTGCTCGCCGCGATGACGCTCGCGGCAGCGGGAATCAGCAGCACCGCATACGCACAGGTCGACACAGCGCGCATCACCGCGGCGGATGCGGGCCAGTGGCTCTCGTACGGCCGTGACTACAGCGAGCAGCGTTACAGCCCGCTCGACCAGATCACGCCTGACAACGTCGGCGAACTCAGCCTCGCGTGGTTCGGCGATCTCGCCGAGCGTGGCGGCAGCTACGAAACGACGCCGCTCGTCGTGGATGGCCGCATCTACGTGTCGTCACCGTGGAGCAAGGTTTACGCCTTCGATGCGAAAACGGGCCAGCAGCTGTGGAAGTACGACCCGAAAGTGCCCGGCGCCTTCGCCGTGAAACTGTGCTGTGGCATCGTGAACCGCGGCGTGGCCGCGTGGGGCGATTCGATCATCTGGGGCACGCTCGACGGCCGCCTCGTCTCCGTCAACGCCGAAACCGGCGCACTCGAATGGGAGAAGCAGGTCACCGATCCCGACCAATGGCATTCGATCACCGGCGCGCCGCGCATCGCCGACGGCAAGATCTTCATCGGTGAAGCCGGCAGCGAATTCCACATGCGCGGCTACATGGCTGCATACGACGCGGAAAATGGCGAAGAGCTGTGGCGCTGGTGGGCCGTTCCGGGCAATCCGGAACTCGGCTTCGAACAGCCAGAGCTCGAATGGGCCGCCGAAACGTGGAATGGCGAATGGTGGTTGACGGGCGGCGGCGGCACGCCGTGGGACGGCATCGTGTACGACAGCGTCAGCGGCAACGTGATCATCGGTACCGGCAACGGGGCCCCGTGGCCGGCCGAAGTGCGCAGTCCGGGCGGCGGCGACAACCTGTTCACCGCGTCGATCGTCGCGCTCGACGCGAACACCGGCGAATACCAGTGGCACTACCAGGCCACGCCGCAGGACAGCTGGGACTTCGACAACACGCAGCAGCTCGTCACCGCGGATCTCGAAATTGACGGCGAGATGCGCCATGTCGTCATGCAGGCACCGAAGAACGGCGTGTTCTATGTGATCGACACCGAGACGGGCGAAGTGCTGTCGGCAGACCTGTACGTACCGAGCGCGAACTGGATGCTCGGCTTCGACGACAAGTTCAAGCCGATCATCAACCCCGACGCGAACTACGGCGCGTTCGGCGATCGCGGTTTCCACGTCGTGCCGTCGGCAGGCGGCGCGCACAGCTGGCATCCGATGGCCTTCAGCCCGAAGACCGGTTACATGTACATCCCGACGAACTATGGCTCGTTCCCGCTGGTCGCCGAAGCCGGCGCGAAGATGGGTAACCAGCTGCTGTCGATCAACGTCGGCAAGCGTCCGCAGGATCCGGCGCCGGTGCTCGAAGGGGCAGGTTCGTACCTGCTCGCGTGGGATCCGGTTGCCCGGAAACCTGTCTGGGAACAGCGCCAGGGCGGTTCGCGCGCAGGCGTGATGGCCACGGCCGGCAACCTCGTGTTCCAGGGCACGACGGAATTGCCGCCCGGTGTGCAGGCAGGCCCAGGTGTCCAGGGCGAGCCGGTGTTCGCTGCTTTCCGCGCCGATACCGGTGAGAAAGTGTGGTCGGCAAAAACGCAGGCAACGATCGTCGGCGGGAGCGCGAGCTACGAAATCGACGGCGAACAGTATGTTGCGGTAGTCGCCGGACAGGGCGGCGGCCGCGGCGGCTACTGGGCACCGAACTACGCGCGGCTACTCGTGTACAAGCTCGGCGGCTCCGCCGTGTTGCCTGAGCCCGTGACGTTCAATCCGCCCGTGCTGAATCCGCCGGCGAACTTCGGCACTACCGAAGAAATCTCGATGGGCGAACAGAACTACAACGCGCACTGCGCGAGCTGCCACGGCAACAGCGGCCGCGTGAGCTCGCTGTTCCCCGACCTGCGATACGCAGCGGCATTGAACAGCCCCGAACTGTTCCAGGCGATCGTCATCGACGGCGCGCTGCAGAACAACGGGATGGTGAGCTTCCGCGACCAGCTGACGCCCGATCAGGCGGAGATGATTCGCGCATACGTCGTGCGCCTCGCGAACGAAGCGAAAAACGCACCGCCGCAGGCAGGCCCTGGCGCTCCGCCGGCGGCGAATGCGGCCCCTGCTCCGGCACCCGCTGCGGCACCTGCGCCGCAGCAGGCAGCACCCGCTGCGGCACCTGCGCCGCAGCAGGCAGCACCGGCACCGGCACCGGCGCCTGCAGCGGAAGCGCATCAGTAACGCTTCCACGCCCGACGTGAAAAACCCCGGCTCTCCGGGGTTTTTTATGCGCGCTGCACCAGTGGCGCCGGGCAAACGGCGTGAGTTGACCCGCGTCAACACGAGGGAACGGCAACGGCGTGACACTGCCTCCAACTCCAGGGAGGACAACCCACATGCGCAGTCTCGTCGTTTACTTCTCACGTACCGGAACCACGCGCAAGGTCGCCGAACTCGCCGCCCGCAGCCTTGGTGCGGACCTTGTCGAGCTGCACACGCAACCTTACGGGCTCGGGCTGCTGCATTACGTCAGAGCTGCTTACGACAGCGTCAAAGGCCGCCTGCCGCGAATCGAGTACGACCGCATCGAAGCCGCTTCCTACGATTTCGTGCTGCTGCTGTCTCCCGTGTGGGCCGGCCATGCCGCAACGCCGATGCGCGCATACGCAACCGAAACCAAAGGCATCAAGCGCGCCGCGGCCGTGCTGTGTTGCGGCGGTCATGCGCCGCCGCGCGCCTTCGATGAGCTCGCGGAGCTTGCGCAGGTCCGGCTGGAAAAACGTGTCGTGCTCAGGCAGGCGGACGTGAAACGTTCAGCGACCTTGCCGGCAGACCTGGAGCAGTTCCTCGCGTTCATTCGCTCTGCCTAGCGGCGCAGCGAGCGCGGATGGCTCAAGAAGAAGCGCCACTGCGCTGCCGCTGCTGCACGACGTGAGCTGTCGGAGCGTGACGAAGTGGCGGCTAATATCCTGACGCAGCCTGTGAGCGAAGGCGGCCTATCATTTCATCAATCACGGCGAGCATCGCGGCCGGTCGCGTCATCAGGCTTGCATGGGTGGAATCGGGCACGAAGCGTTGCTCGCCCCTTGTGGACAGCGCGGCGACGTCGGCGTTCATCTCGCGCCAGAGTTCCTCTTCCTTTCGTTGTGCCGCCCTTATCGCGGCATCCTCGTTGTACCAGGCCTCGTTCCATTGCCGTGTCAGGACGAGTACCGGACGCTCGCCAAGGTCGCTCACTTGCCGGGCACGCGCTGCGCTGCTGTCGTACCGGGAATTCTCGCTGACGATGCCGTCGAGTGAATGTGGAAGCCAGGCCTTGCACGTGGCCACTTGCTGCGCGGACAAATAGTCCAGCTCACAGGCATCGCCATACAGGCGCGGAAGGCCCGTCCAGCGCAATGCCCGCAGCAGCCTGACGCTGCCGAGCAGCAATTCCGTTTGCCGCACGCCGGCCGCCGCCTTGCGTGCCCGCATGTCCGGATGCGTGGGATCGAGGAATACGAGCCCGGCGACGTCGGCGCCGAACAGATCGGCGAAGATCAGCAGCGTGAACGAACCGCGCGAGTGCCCGACCAAAACATAAGGCGGCTGTTCACCGGCGAGGGACAATGCCGCATGCAAATCGCGCGCACCGGATTCGGCATCGGCATCCGGATTGCTGTCGCTCCACATGTAGCCTGCACGGCTGTAGGCACAGACGCGCGTCGTCTCCGCGATGCCATCGAAGCTGCCGCCCCACTCATAAGCCCCGAAGATGCCCTGGCCGCCGGTTTCGAGCACGACGACGGGAGATCCATTCCCGCGGCACTCGATTTGCAGCTTGCGGCCGTCGATGTCGACGAGCTCACCGGGCGGAGGAAATCGCTGGGAAATGCCGGAAGCGATAACGAACTCGTGTCCGGCCGCTACGATCACGACAAGTGCAGCGAGACCCGCTGCGATAAACGGCTTCTTCATGGTTCCTTCCTTGAGCAAGACGCTGCAATGCCCGACGTCAGGGCGGCGCAACAAAGCGATGTGCGACGAATGTGTTTCATCCGCGCTTAACGAATCCTGAATCGGCTCGCAGGCACGTCATGGCTCCGACTTTTCGCGGACCATGCGAAGCTCCGGGTACGGACCTCGTCCTGAAAGCATCGGCGATTCGGCCGCGTTCTTCAGGTACCGGTCGAAGAACTCGAGCAGCAAGGCATTGGTGATGTCGCGCACGCGCTGCGGCGCGATGCGTTCGGTGGACACATCGCCGTCGGCCAGCGGGAAGTCGGAAAACTGCGTGTGGCTGGACCCGACGATGCGTCCCCGGTACCAGTCGTGCGTCGAGCGGCGGAACATGCCCCACCAGTCGGATTCGACGGAGGCCCACAGCTCTTCGATCTCGGGATCCGCTTCGGGGTCGTTCAGCGGATCGAAATAGCTGTTGGTGCCTTCGAGCAGCAGCAGCGGACGTGGGCTGCCCGTCTGTTCGATCGGGCGTCCGAACATCGTGCCGTCGAGGTTTACGGCGGCCTTGATGCGCGCATCGTCGACGCTCGCCTGGAACGATGTTGCACCGCCGCGAGACCACCCAAAAGCAGCGACGTTATCGAGATCGAGGTGGCCAGCAAGTTTATCGCCGGGCCTCCGATTCAATTCCGCGAGTTTGTCCAACGCAAATGTCAGGTCTTCGACATGTGCACCGTGAAAGTCCTGCAGATGCTGCTTCTGCCAGCGGTATATCTCGAGCTGCGACCAGCCCTCGCTTTCCTGCTCGCCGGGCATGTATTGCGGCTCGAGCCGCGTGTACTGCGTACCATCCGGAAAGCGCACGATCGCACTGTCGTCGGTATGCGCTACGCTGACGACGACATATCCGTGGCTCGCGAGAAATTCGGTCTGTGCGGTTCCCGTAAACAGCGGTGAATTGCCGCCGTGGCTATACAACAGGACTGGATACCTGCCGTCGCGCAGGTCTGCATTCAGCAGGGAGCGCGTCGGCGTTGCGGCAAACTCCCTGCTCCACTCCTGTACGTAATCCTGGTAAAGCTGCGCATTCGAACTGTACGGCGCATACACACCCGTTGCTCCTGCAGTCGCCGGGTACCAGATCTGCACCATGACACGACGCGTGTCAGCCGGGTCTGGGGTCGTCGCTTCCAACCGTGACTCGTCGACCCACAGGGTTTCGTACGTACCCGTCGCGTAGGGGCCGCGCGCATCGCCAAGCCAGTAGCCTCCCTGTGCGAAGCTTCCGGAGGACAGGAGCAGGCAGGTTGTCGACAGCGTGAGTAAACGAGCGCGCATGGCAATCCCTTCATGCGAAAAAAACCCCGGCATGCCGGGGTTTCGTCTTTTCAGGTAGTTACTGCGCGAGTTCCGCCGCGTTATCCATCAACTCCTGCGTTTCGACGCCCGTGCAGATCAACGGCAGCAGCTGGTCGAACGGTGCCTTGACGAGGCGTTGCGTCGGCACGACCCACGGCCCTGTCAACGCGCCTTCGTCCGTCAACGTTGCATCGACCAGCAGCGTATTCGCGTCGGGCATCGAGTAGCGTTCGACGATCTTCAACTGGTCGGTGTGGAACGAGATGCGGCCTTCGGCCCAGATCCACGTGTCGTCGGTGAAGTTTTC
Organism: Pseudomonadales bacterium; assembly: GCA_036405915.1. Classification (GTDB taxonomy): domain Bacteria; phylum Pseudomonadota; class Gammaproteobacteria; order Pseudomonadales; family Pseudohongiellaceae; genus CAILUG01. The sequence goes on along the minus strand of DASWWP010000031.1, from coordinate 4,457 downwards.
GGTTTCGACGACGAACACGTCGCCTTCCCAGTGGCCGACCGAATCCCCGCGGAACGACGGCGGTACGACACGGTGCTCGCGACCATCGGTTGGGATCAGCTGGTAGCCGTGGAAGGTTTCCTGCAGGAACACGAACATCCCGGGCGTCGCGACGATCTGGCCGAGCGTGCCGACGTCGAACAGGCGCACGTTCAGCGTGCCGAACGCGGTGGGTTTGCACTGCAGCGTGGGGTCGTCCTTGTCGTGCATCGTGGCCATCTTTTCTTTCGCCCAGTCCTGGTACAACTCCGTATAGGGCGGCACCGGCGGCGAACCCTGGCGGCTGCTGTTGTACGTGGGGCTGCCGAGGTCGCCGCCTGTCCACCACACACCGCTCATGTCGGGTTTGCCGTCGCTCATGCGCGGCGTCGGGCCGGCAGGTTCAGCGGGTGCAGCATCCGCGGCGAATGCAGTATTGAAGGTCAGCGCGGCGAGCAGCGTGGCGCAGGCGCCGATCAGGAGGCGCGGGGTGAAGGTCTTCATCGTCAGACTCTCTTCTCGTTATTTATTGGCTTCTATTTATTTAGTGGCTGATGTTGGTGCGTAACAGGCGCCAGGCAATCGTTGCCAGAAACATATCTCCTGACGCGGACGACACCACTGGCACGGATCTCTAGCGCGTACCGCCGGCGCCGCCGTCAGTCGGACCGAACATGCCGTACAGCGTGCCGTCAGCCGTGATCAGTTCGCGCAGCATGCCGTTGTCGGAACCGTCGCGGGCCTGGAAGCCGTTGATCGTCACTTCGTCGCCCTGCTTGATCACTTTCGGCGAGTAACCGTTGCGCAGCATGCCGCTCGGCGTGCCGGCTTCGAATTTCCAGCGCGCGGTCGTGCCGTCTTCTTTCGCCACGTCGAGGAAGAAGTGCGAGTGGGGGTTTGTCAGGCGCACGTCGACGATCTTGCCCTTGATCGAGATCGGTACTTCCATGTTGTACGCGGCGGCGAACGAGTGATGGGCGAGTGCCGGAATTGCAGCCATCAGCGCAAAGGCCGCGGCGGCGAGCGTGCGTGGTTTCAAGGTGAGTTTCATTGCAGGCTCCTTCTCTGGTGGAGGATGTTTGTAGAAAGGTTGGAAGTGGCGCCATGATCGGCCAATGCCCGGGTGAGGTCAAACCGCTGCAGTCCGAAAATAAACCGGTGCGGAATGCAATTTGTGCATGAAGCGCAATTAGAATGGCCCGCGTCCTATAACAACAGCAGAGGGGTCAGCCCATGTCGTACCGCGCCTTAATCCGCAACACCGTCCGAACCACCCTGTCTCTTGTCGTGCTCGGTAGCGCTGCCGTGCTCGCGCAGCCGCCTGGCATCGATTTCCGGGAGATCGACCGCCACCTGGTGCTCGATGGTGCGCCTCGGGCGCAGGTCGGCGACTACTTCACGATGCAGGAAGCAGCTTTCGGTGAGCCGCGCTATATCGTGTATCGGCCCGTCGACCTGACAGCGTTCCCGGCGCAAGACACCATGCCGGTAGTCGTATGGGGCAACGGCGGCTGCTCGATCGAAAACCGACTGTATGACAGCTTCCTTGGTGGCATCGCGTCGCACGGTTTCATCGTGCTTGCGACGCGCCGCGTGGAGGGCGATCCCGAACGCATGCAGTCAAACGTCGATCACCTGCTTGGCGCCGTCAGCTGGGCCGAAGCCGAGAATGCGCGCGCAGGCTCGCCGCTGCAGGGCAAGATCGATACCGGGCATGTGTTCGTGTCCGGCACGTCCTGCGGCGGCATGCTGTCGGTCGGCGCAGGAGCAGATCCACGCGTGGATTCGGTGGGCATATTCAACTCCGGCGTTTCCGCGCCCGCGGAAGGCGCTCCGCCGTCCGGCCGCCCCACTACGGCGGATCTCGCGAAACTTCACGGTCCCGCGTTCTTCATCAACGGCGGTGAAATCGACTTCATGTACGGCCCGTCGCGCGCGAACTTCGACATGGTCACCGTGCCCGCGTTTTACGGTGCGCGCAAAGACGCGGGTCATTCCGCGACGATGTACCACGCGAATGGCGGCGAGTTCGGCCAGGTGGCTGCGGAGTGGCTGCTGTGGCAGTTCAAGGGCGACATGGAAGCCGCGAAGACTTTCGTTGGCGACGATTGCCGCCTGTGTGTGCTCGATACCTGGGAAACTGAGTCGAAAGGTCTCGAATAAAATCCTGCTCATTCACGGCAGACCTGCGTTCCGGCAGGCCTGCCGATGCCATCACTCCAGCCGCAACTTCAGCTCCCGCACCTGGCGGCGACGCTTCCATTTCCGAGCCATCCTGCATCCTGATACCAGGCCATCTCCTGTCCCTGGCTCGATCGCCGCGAAGAATTCAGGTCACGACCTGCTGCCGGTTTGCACGAAAGGACAGCTGCGGATCGAGGCATGCTTCGAACGACTTGCCGAGAATCCTGACAAGCTTCTTTCCTGCGAAAGCCGCGGCCATGGGGGCGGTCACCAGGCTGGCAGCGAGAAGCGTTTGCAGCGCGTTACGCATATCAGGCTCCTTCAGGATTGGGTTTGGACGAGACGCAGCCTATTGTGGAATGCGCTGGCGACGGGGGCGTGTGTCGAGCGACTGGATTGCCGGGGCGATCGGTTCGCTGTCTAATCGGATCGGCCACAAACCTGCCAATAAAACCAACAATTCGAGTTCCAGGAGTTAGCGTTTCATGAAGAAACTTGCCCGCGCCCTCGCCGCAATCACGCCTGCATTGCTGGCCTGTGCCCCCGTTTTTGCCGCCGACGGTCCGCCGCAGCTGACACCGCCTCAGGCCGGCAAGGCCTTCTTCCGCGCGCAATGTGCGCTTTGCCATAGCGCTGAACCGAATGACGGTGGCGGCGCGCAGGGTCCATCGCTGCAAGATGTGTTCGGCCGCGAAGCCGCGAGCGAAGGCAGCTTTCCGTTCACGCAGGCGCTGCGCAATGCGGACCTGACGTGGGACCACGACGCGCTCGATCGCTTTCTCGCTTCGCCCACCACCGTCGTGCCAGGCACCGCGATGGTCGTTGCCGTGCCCGACGACACGAACCGCGAAAACGTGATCGCCTATTTCGAAGCGCTCGCGAACGGCACGTTCGAGGAGCCGCCGGCACCGCCGGCATTCGGCGCCGGTTCGTTCGGCCCGCCGCCCGCACAGGCGCCGACCGGCGATCCCGAGTGGAAAGAAGATGCACCGGGCAAGGTGCATCGCATCGACCTGACGCAGCTTCCTGCCCCGCTCGCGACGCCGTCGGCCGTCAACTTCCCCACCGTCATTCCAAAACCTGCCGGCGCCGAACTGCAATTGCCCGACGGCTTCAGCATCGACACATTCGCCACCGGCCTCGAAGCGCCGCGCGGCATGATCGTTGCCGCGAACGGCGACGTGCTGATCGCGGAGACCACGGCCGGCCGCATCAAGGTAATGCGCCCGAGCGCGGACAACAGCCGCGCCGACGAGATCACCGTGTTCGCACAGGGCATGCTGCAACCACTCGGCATGGCCTTCTATCCGTCGAAGGAAAATCCGGAGTGGTTGTACGTAGCCGAGAACAATCGTGTCGTGCGTTATCCATACAGCACCGGCGATCTCGAAGCGCGCGCGCTGCCCGAAGTGATCGTGCCCGAACTGACACCGACCGCGGCAGGCCACTACACGCGCGACCTCGCGTTCTCCAACGACGGTTCGAAGCTGTACGTGTCGGTCGGTTCCGCATCGAACGTCGCCGAAGGTTTGCTGGAGCCGGCGAAATCACCGGTTGAGATCCAGGCCTGGGAAGCGGAGCGCGGCATCGGCGCGGCGTGGGGCGGCGAAGAAGGCCGTGCATCGGTATGGGTGTTCGACGTCGGTAACGAACAGGCTAGCGCAAAGCTATTCGCGAACGGCATCCGCAACTGCGTGGGCCTCACGGTGCAGCCGGAAACCGGAGACGTATGGTGCAGCACGAACGAACGTGATGCGCTTGGCGACAACCTGGTGCCGGATTATTCGACGCGCGTGCGCGAAGGCGATTTCTTCGGCTGGCCCTGGTACTACATGGGCGACAACGAAGATCCGCGCCATGCCGGCGCGCGCCCGGACCTCAAGGGCAAGGTGAAGCTGCCCGACGTGCCGTATGTCTCGCATTCGGCCGCCGTCGACCTCGAGTTCTATCCGCAGCAGCCGCAAGGTACGTCCGCGTTCCCGGCCGACTACGCCGGCGACGGCTTCGCCGTGCTGCACGGCTCGTGGAACCGCGCGCATCCGACTGGCGGCAAGGTCGTGCGCGTGCCGATCGAGAACGGCGAACCCACCGGCGAGTACGTCGACTTCCTGACCGGCTTCATCACCGACGAAGGCCGCTGGGGCCGCCCGGTAGCACTTACCGTCATGAACGACGGTTCGCTGCTGCTGAGCGATGACGGCGCAAACCTCGTCTATCGCATTGCATACAGGCCCTGACATGAGCAGTGCTGCCTT
>DASWWP010000030.1:0-4570 GCA_036405915.1 Pseudomonadales bacterium | reverse complement strand
GAACACCTGCGGCTTCATCGACAGCGCCAAGCAGGAATCGCTCGATGCGATCGGCGAAGCCATCCGCGAAAACGGCCGCGTGATCGTCACGGGTTGCATGGGCAAGAACGCCGATGAGATCACGCGCGTGCATCCGGGCGTGCTTAGCGTCACCGGCCCGCACGCGTACGAAGAAGTCGTCAGCGCCGTGCACGAGGTGATCCCGAAACCGATTTTCACGGACCACAACCCGTTCACGGACCTCGTGCCGCCTCAGGGCATCAAGTTGACGCCACGGCATTACGCCTACCTGAAGATTTCCGAAGGCTGCAACCATCGCTGCAGCTTCTGCATCATTCCGTCGTTGCGCGGCGACCTCGTGAGCCGTCCGGTCGGCGACGTGCTCGTAGAGGCCGAACGCCTCGTCGATGCCGGCGTGCGCGAGCTGCTCGTGATCTCGCAGGACACGAGCGCGTACGGTGTCGACATGAAATATCAAACCGGCTTCTGGAACGGCCGTCCGGTCAAGGGCAGCATGCAGGGCCTGTGCGAAGCGCTCGCCGATCTCGGCGTGTGGGTGCGCCTGCACTACGTGTACCCGTATCCGCACGTCGACAAGCTGATGCCGCTGATGGCGGGCAACCTGATCCTGCCGTACCTCGACATCCCGTTCCAGCACGCGAGCCCGCGCATCCTGAAACTGATGAAGCGTCCGGGCGCTGCCGAAGGCACGCTGGACAGGATCAAGTCCTGGCGCCGCGACGTGCCGGACCTCACGCTCCGCAGCACGTTCATCGTCGGCTTCCCCGGCGAAACCGAAGCCGAGTTCCAGGAACTGCTCGACTGGCTGCAGGAAGCGCAGCTCGACCGCGTCGGCTGCTTCAAGTATTCGCAGGTCGATGGCGCCACGTCGAATGCCCTGCCCGATCACGTCCCGGAAGAAGTGAAGCAGGAACGCTGGGAGCGTTTCATGGCCGTGCAGCAGGACATCAGTGCCGCAAGGCTGCGTGCGAAGATCGGCACGGAGATCGACATCCTCGTCGACGAGATCGAGGAAGACCGCGCGATCGGCCGCTCGAAAGCCGATGCGCCGGAGATCGACGGGCTCGTGTACCTCTCCGATCCGACGGATCTGCAGGTTGGCGACATCGTCACGGCGACGGTCATCGACGCGGACGATTACGACCTGTACGTCTGAGCGTGCAGTGCGGATTACTCCGGCACGATCCGCATCAGCTTGTTCCCGGCAAAGATATACAGCGCGCCGTCCGGCCCGCTGCGCACTTCGCGGATGCGTTCGTCGAGTTCCTGCAGCAGCCGCTCTTCGCTGACGACGCGTTCGCCGTCGAGTTCGAGGCGCACGAGCGCGCGGCCGGCCATCGCGCCGACGAACAGGTCGTTTTTCCACTCGGGAAATAGCTCTCCCGCGTAGAAGGCCATGCCTGACGGCGCGATCGACGGCACCCAGTAGTAGATGGGCTGTTCGACGCCGGGCGCCTCCGTGAGGCCGAAACCAACGGGCACGTTCGTGCGGCCATCGGCCTGGCGCGCGTCGTATTGCACGCCGTAGGTCACATTCGGCCAGCCGTAGTCGGCGCCTGGCTTGATGATGTTGATTTCGTCGCCACCTTGCGGGCCGTGGTCGACGACCCAAAGCGCACCAGTCTCCGGATGGATCGCCGCGCCCTCGGGATCTTTCAGTCCGTGCGCGTACGTTTCGCGGCTGACCGTTGCGCGGCCGAGCCACGGATTGTCTTTCGGTATCGTGCCGTCCCTGTTGATGCGCGTGACGCGGCCGCTGAAGTTGCGCGTGACGTCGGGTTCGTCGCGGAAGTCCCGGCCTTCGACGCCGTCCAGTTCGGAGTCGTAGAAGCGGAATGCATCGGCGCCGATCGCGAACAACGTGCCATCCGGTGCCCACACGAGGCGGCGTTCGACGCCGGGTTCGTATAGCACTTCAACATCTTCGAGCGACCGTTCGTCTTCGCTGAGGCGAGCCTTGCCTATGCGTTCGGTGCCGAGTTCGAGCGTGCGGCGCTCGGCGAGCGACTTCGTCCATACGTCCTCGTAGAAATGCGTAATGGGCCACTCGGCTGCCTCCTCACCTTTCGGCGGTGCGAAGTAGATGAAGTAGATCGTGCGGTTCGTTTCGAATTCGGGATCGAGCACGACGTCGTGCAGGCCTTCGGCGGCGACGCGCTTGACGGGCGGTACGTTCGCAAGCGGCTCGGAGACCTGGCCGTCGGGCGTCACGACGCGCATCGTGCCGGGCCGCTCCGTGACGATGAAATTGCCGCTCGGCAGGAAGGCGAGGGCCCATGGGCCGGTGAGCTTGTCCGTGATCGTTTCGATCTTGAAGCCGGATGAGCGTACCGCCGGCGGCGGTGCGTCGGTCTGCCCAGCAAAGGCGGGCGTCGGTTCGGGTTGCTGCGCGATAACTGCGGAGGACAGGCAGGCGAGGGCAAAGGCGAGGCGTGCGTTCATGGCTTGGTTCCCGTAATTGGACCTGCATGAGGTTAGCGGCAGTCCGGCGTATTAACAAAAAAGAACGGGCGATGACCGAATCAAGCACAGCAGGACAGCAGCGGTATTGCAGTGCTAATTGATAATAATTATCATTTGCCGCCGTATCCTACTCTCAGCCGGTATCGCCTCCCATGCTCAGGAAAACGATCTTCTGGACGCACCTCGTGTGCGGTCTCGCGACGGGCGTCGTCGTCTTCATGATGTCGCTGACCGGCGTGGTCCTGATGTACGAGCGCCAGATCAACCAGTGGGCCGCTGAAAAATACTATGTGCCGGCCGAACAGCAGGGCGAGCGGCTGCCACTCGAGCAGTTGCTCGCGATGCAGCGGACCACGCAACCCGATGTCGTACCGACGACACTGGTCATCACGAGCGATCCCGGAGCACCGGTTGCGCTGCGCGCGGGCCGTGCCGGCGGCGCGAGCCTGAATCCCTATACCGGTGAGCCGATGGAAGCGGGCTCGCCCGGCCTCGACGCATTCTTCAGCGCGGTCACCGGCTGGCACCGCTGGTTCAACGTGCAGGGTGACGGTCGCGCGTTCGCGCGCGAAATCACGGGCATCAGCAACGTGGTCTTCCTGTTCCTGATCATCAGCGGCGTGTACCTGTGGCTGCCGAGCATCTGGAAGTGGGCGATGTTCAAGGCGCGCCTGGTGTTCCGCAAGGAATATCCCGACAGCAAGTCACGTGACTTCCACTGGCATCACATCTTCGGCATCTGGGCGGCAGTGCCGCTGTTCTTCGTCGTATACACCGGCGCCGTGATTTCGTATCCGTGGGCTGCGAACCTGATGTACACGGTGTTCGGCGCGGAAATTCCGCAGCCGCAGGGTGCAGGCCTGGGCGGTGGTGGCGGACCGGGTGGTGGTCCCGGAGGCGGGGGCCCCGGTGCAGGCCCTGGCCGCGGCGCAGCGCCGCAGCAGGAAGGCAGCGCGATGATCAGTGCGAATTACCTGCCATTGTCCGTCCTCGTCGACCGTGCGATCGCGCAGGCGAATGGCGAATGGGAGCGCGTGAACGTCACGCTGCCCGCCGCGAGCGATCCGAATGTCCAGGTCGAAATCGATCCAGGCAACGGTGCGCAGGCGCACAAACGCTACACGCTGAGCCTCGATCGCAGCACCGGTGACGTCGTCGGCACGCGCACATTTGCCGACCAGCCGGAGGCAACCCGCCTTCGCGGCATCTCGCGCTTCCTGCACACCGGCGAAGTACTCGGCTTCTGGGGGCAGACGATCGCCGGGCTTGCATCGTTCGCGGCGCTGTTCGGCGTGTGGACCGGCTTCGCGCTGTCGTACCGGCGTTTGATCCAGCCGCTTTTTCGCAAGAAATGAGCGCGACGGGGTCGTCCACGCCTCAGCGCCAATTTCATTCGCGAAACCACGCAGTTCGGCACGGCGAAACCGTTCCGCTGCGCGATTGACTAAGCCACGCGCCTTCCCGTAGTTTGCGCCTCTTTGCGAACTTTCGTCATCGAGGCCCACCATGCCGTTTCGCCGCTCGTTTCTCGCACTTTCACTACTGCTGTCGACGTCCGCCTTCGCGCAGGATTCGACGCGCGACGGCATCTACACGATGCAGCAGGCGCAGGCCGGGGCGAGCCTTTACGTGCAGTCCTGCATCGAATGCCACGGCGCGACCTTGCGCGGCAGCGAAGCGGGCCCCGCGCTCGTCGGCGCGCAGTTCTGGACGAAGTGGGAGGGCATGAACCTCGCCGCGCTGTTCCAGATCACGGCATCGACGATGCCGGTGAACAACCCGAACGGTTTCAGCCCGCAGCAATACGCGAACCTGATCGCGCTGATCCTGCAGCAGAACGGTCTTCCTGCTGGCCAGGCGCCGCTCGCCGACAATGCCGGCGCGCTCGTGTCGATCACGCTCGAGGAATCCGAAACACCGGTGCGCGTCGCCTCGCTCGTGAACGGCGCATCCACCGCGCAGCGCGTCGTCGACGCCGAATGGACCAGTTACCACGCCGACAGCAATTCCACGCACTACTCGCCGCTCGACTTCATCAACAAGGACAACGTCGCGAACCTCGAAATCGCATGGCGCTGGTACAGCG
>DASWWP010000029.1:0-4863 GCA_036405915.1 Pseudomonadales bacterium | reverse complement strand
GAGCTCGAAGCCTTCCGGTGCGTGGTCGATTTCGTTCGGCACGACGTAGTCGCCAATCGGCCAGGGCTGCGTCGCCGCGGTGGCATTGCGCGGCTCCTGCGGCACGGGACGTTCTTCGATGCCGTGCAGCGGCTCGCCGGTCACGCGGTCGAGGATATACAGGAAGCCGGACTTCGATGCTTCCGCGATGCCCTTGCGCATTTCGCCGCGTACATTTGCGTCGAACAGGACGACGGGGCTCGGGCTGTCGTAGTCCCAGATGTCGTGATGCACCTGCTGGAAGTGCCAGGCGTATTCGCCGGTGTCGACGTGCAGCGCCACCATCGACACGGTGAACAGGTTGTCGCCGGCGCGGTTGCTGCCATTGAGATCGGGGCCGGCGTTGCCGGTGGTGAAATACACAAGGCCGAGTTCGGGATCGACGGCCGGTGTCTGCCAGATCGGCGCGCCGCCGTACATCCACGCATCGTTATCCTGCGGCCACGTGTCATGGCCGAATTCGCCGGGTCCGGGGATCGTATAGAAAGTCCACTTCAGCTCGCCCGTTTTCGCATCGTAGGCTTTCAGGCGGCCGCGAATCGCACGCTCGCCGCCGGCGAAGCCGACGATGACCATGCCGTCGTAGTACAGCGGCGCAGCCGTGATGCTGTAACCGAGCAGCGGATCTTCAGCCTGGATCTCCCAGTTCACTTCACCGGTTTCCTGGTCGAGTGCGACGAGTTTCGCATCGAGCTGGCCGACGAAGATCTGGCCATCGCCCATCCCAAGTCCGCGCGAGACCCAGCCGCAGCAGACCTGCACGCGCTCGGGGTCGAGGTTAGCCTGGTAGATCCATTTGAACTGGCCCGTTTCGATGTCGGTGGCGAACACGTCGTTCTCGCCGGTCACGGTGTACAGGATGCCGTCGTAAAACAGCGGCTGCGCCTGGCCGCTGTGGTTCGGCCCGCTGCCGGAGCCATTCATGTGCACGCGCCATTCGGCCTTCATGCCGGCGATGTTGTCCTTGTTGATCTGGTCGAGCGGCGAGTAGCGCTGGTTATTCAGGCTGCCGCCATTCGAAATCCAGCTGTCGGTGGGATACGCGGCCTGTTGTTCCGGCGTGAAGGCTGGCGAGGACTGCGCCATTGCAAGTGGCGCAAGGAAGGTCATCGCGGTCGTCATGGCGAGTCGCCGGGCAAGGGAGGGCCTGCGGTTGATCATGGTTACTCCGGGCAAAGGGGGTCAGGTACGCGCGAGCGCTATTAATACCATAAAAAAGTGCGAGAAAAGGGGGACGTGCGAAGACGATCCGCAGTCGCTGCGAATCCGGTTACCGGCCCGTTAATTCTTCACGCGTGTTACGCGGGTGACGGACTTCAGGATGCGCAGCCGCTTCATCACGCGCGCGAGGTGAATGCGGTTGCGTACGGCCAGCGTCAGGTTCACGGTGCTGAACTGCGCGTCCTTGTCGGTGGTCGTCATCTTCTCGATGTTTGCTTCGCTGCCCGTCACGGCATTCGCAATCGTCGCGATGATGCCGCGCTGGTGCTGCACTTCCACACGCAGTTCCACCGTGAACTCGCCTTCGACGCCCGGATCCCAGCGCAGCGACACGTACTTCTTCGGATCGTTGCGAATCTCCGCCACGTTGTTGCAGTTCTCCGTGTGCACGATCATGCCGCGGCCCGCGCTGACGTAGCCGACTATCGGATCGCCCGGGATCGGATGGCAGCACTTCGCGTAGGTCATCAGCAGGCCTTCCGAGCCGCGGATTGCCAGCGACGTATCGCCCGGATGTGCGGGCGCCGTTGAGGCCGGCGTATTGCCGTTCTCGTCCGATGGAATCAACCTGCGCGCAACGATGAAGGCCATGCGATTGCCGAGGCCGATGTCTTCGAGCAGGTCGTCGAGCACTTCGAAGTTCGTTTCCTCGAGCAGGCCGCCGACCTTTTCCTTCGGAATGTTCGACAGGTGGTAACCGAAACTCGATAACGTCTTGTTCAGCAGCCTGCGCCCGAGCGAGATCGCTTCCGAGCGGCGCTGGTTTTTCAGGAAGTGCCGAATGTTGCTGCGTGCCTTGCCGGTGACGACGAAACTCAGCCACGCCGGATTCGGCTGCGTTCCCGATGCAATGATCTCGACCGTCTGCCCGCTCTGCAGCGGCTGGCTGAGCGGTGCGAGTCGCCTGTTGATGCGGCAGGCGACGCAGGCATTGCCGACGTCAGTATGCACGGCGTACGCGAAGTCGACAGCCGTAGAACCCGCCGGCAACTCCATGATCGTGCCTTTCGGCGTGAACACGTAGATTTCGTCGGGGAACAGATCCGTCTTCACGTGCTCGATGAATTCGAGCGAGTTACCGGCCTGCTTCTGCATCTCGAGCAAGTCCTGCACCCATTGCCGCGCGCGGATGTGGCTCTGGTTCGGTTTGTCCGACGAAGATTTGTACAGCCAGTGCGCCGCGATGCCGTTGTTCGCCATCGACTCCATCTCTTCCGTGCGGATCTGGATCTCGATCGGCACGCCGTGCATGCCGAACAGCGTCGTGTGCAGCGACTGGTAGCCATTCACTTTCGGAATTGCGATGTAGTCCTTGAACTTGCCGGGCACCGGTTTGTAGAGGCTGTGTACGGCGCCGAGGATGCGATAACAGGTATCGACCTGGTCCGTGATGATGCGGAACGCGAACACGTCGGTGATCTCGCGGAAGGATTTCCCCTTCTGCTTCATCTTTTGATAAATGCTGAACAGGTGCTTTTCGCGGCCGACGACGCGGCCCGGCAACCCTTCACGCTGCAAACATGCCACGAGCGCCGAATTCACCTGCGACACGAGTTCCTTGCGATGTCCGCTGACGCTCTTCACCGCCGCTTCGATCAGCGGCGCACGCATCGGATACAGCATGTGGAAGCTCAGCTCTTCGAACTCCACGCGAATCTGGTGCATGCCGAGACGGTTCGCGATCGGCGCGTAGATGTCGATGGTTTCCTTCGCGATGCGGCGGCGCTTGTCGTAGGCCAGCACGTCGAGCGTGCGCATGTTGTGCAGGCGGTCGGCCAGCTTGACGAGGATCACGCGGATGTCCTTCGCCATCGCGAGCGCCATCTTCTGGAAGTTCTCGGCCTGCACCTCGGCCTGCGACGAAAAGTTCAGCTTGTTCAGTTTGCTGACGCCATCGACGAGGTTCGCCACCGTTTCGCCGAACTGCGATGCGATCGCTTCGCGCGTGATGCCGGTGTCTTCGATCACGTCGTGCAGCATGGCCGCCATCAGGCTCTGATGGTCCATGTGCATTTCTTCGAGGATGCCGGCGACAGCCAGCGGATGCGTTACATAGGCTTCGCCGCTGCGGCGAGCCTGGCCGTCATGCGCTTCGGCGGCGTAGTAGTACGCGCGCCGAACGAGGTTGACTTGCGCTTTATCGAGATACGAGGAGAGATTCGAGGCCAGAGCATCGATGCTTTGGATTGCCGGCATCATGTTCATACTGCGTGCTGGCCTCTTGTAAGAGAAGGGTTATTCGTCGTCGGCGCTTTCGTCCGAGTCCGAACTGGCGGCGGGCTCTTCGCCCTCGTCGTCATCGTCCGCGGCGGCAGCCTTGGGTTCGAGTTCGTCGTCATCGTCGCCGATCAGCTCGGCATCCATCGCTTCCTCGATCGTGATTTCCTGACGCGCCTTGCGCAGCGCTTCCTGCTCCACGAAATCGCTCAGCTCTTCCGTAGGCTCGACGATCACTTCGTTGAGGATCGACTTGTCGATGAGACCGGCCGCAATCTCGCGCAGCGCCACGACCGTTGGCTTGTCGTTGTCTTCGGCAACCAGCGGGTCCTTGCCCCCGGTCTGCAGCTGGCGGGCACGGCGGCTGGCAACCATGACCAGCTCGAAGCGGTTAGCGACTCTTTCCAGACAATCTTCAACAGTGATACGGGCCATGGCTAATCCTGCGGCTATTCATTGGTGAAACGGGGGCGCGATTATAGCCACAAGGCTTACATTGAGGCCAGCAAGTGGTTGATTCAAGCCACTAAAACGTCGAATTCAACTATTTAAAAGCCGAATTCAGGCCAGCAACGCCGCCAGCAAGGCCGAATTGCGCTGCTCCTGAACGCTACGGCGCAGCTGGTTCGCGCGGAAGATCGCGTGCAGGTCGGCCAGCGCCGCCTCGAACACGTCGTTGATCACGAGATAGTCCGCCTGCGGGTAATGCGACATCTCGTTGACGGCCTTGGCCATCCGCTCGGCAATGACCTCCGGCCGGTCGGTGCCGCGGCCGGTGAGCCTCTGTTCGAGGCAGTCCCGCGACGGCGGCAGGATGAAGATGCCGACCGACTCCGGCAGCAGTTTCTTTATCTGCGCCGCCCCCTGCCAGTCGATCTCGAGGATCACGTCCCAACCCTGCGCGAGCCTCTCCCGCACCCAGGCCTTCGACGTGCCGTAAAAGTTGCCGAAGACTTCGGCATGTTCGAGAAACTCGCCGGCCGCCACCATCGCCTTGAAGGTGTCCCGATTGACGAAGTGATAGTTCACACCGTCCTGCTCACCGGGGCGGATCGGGCGAGTCGTGTGCGAAACGGACACGCACAACCCCTCACCCGGGGCGCATTGCTTCGCGCCGTTCAGCAGTGCTTTGACGAGCGATGTTTTGCCGGCGCCGGAGGGAGCGGAGATTAGGTAGAGGGAGCCTTGGGGCATGAGTACTGCGATTCCTTGGAGCATGAGGACCAGCGGGGCCCGCAAAGTTGCATCGGGATGATAACAGCGTGCCAAACGCTGCAGGAAGCCGATCCTCCCTTCCGGGCGAGAACCGTGATGCTGTACTAAGTTGCAGATCTTCTGCTCACTTAGTGCGCAGTTCCCAAATTTGGAGGAGGGAATATACTTTTT
>DASWWP010000028.1:0-2191 GCA_036405915.1 Pseudomonadales bacterium | reverse complement strand
GTGAGCCCCGGCAACGCAGCGAACCACTCCACGATGCCGCTTATCGACATGCGCTACTCCGGCAGCCTGAACACATACAGCGCATTGCCCGTATCGGGGTAATGGATCTGCGGCGTCAGTATCGACGGCACGATCCTCGGGCTGCCGCCGCCGAGGCCCGTCGGAACGGCGACGTACTGCACGCCGGCCACTGCAAAGGTAATCGGGAAGCCTTGCACTGACGTACCAAGCCTTGTCTGCCACAGCACGTCGCCGGTGCGCGCATCGTGCGCGCGGAACATGCGATCGAGGTCGCCGGCGAACACGAGGTTGCCGGCGGTGCTCAAGATCGCAGTCAGGTACGACGCCGGCTGCTCGAAGGCCCACTTCTCTTCCAGCGTGTCGACGTCATAGGCGCCGAGCTTGCCGACGAGATCTTCCTTTCCTTCCTGCGCGAACCAGCGGCGCGACACGGCGGCGCCACCGCCGCCTTCCTTGAATTCGATCGCTTCGGCCTTCATGTCGACGCAGCTCTGGCTCAGCGGAATGATCAGGTTGTTCGTGCCGGGGTGGTAACTCATCGCCTGCCAGTTGTGGCCGCCGGCGCTCGACGGACAGCCGCCGACCCATTCGCCGAACTGGTGTTCGATGATGTCGGCGCGGTACGTCGGGCGCCCGGTTTCCGGATCGAACGACGAGAACATGTTCTGGAACACGGTCTCCTTGTGCCCGAGGTATTTGCCGTTTCCGCGATCGAGCTTCCACAGGATGCCGTGCTTGCCGGCGGAGAAAACGAGCTTCTGTTCGCCGCGGTCGATCAGCACGCGTTCGAATACCTCGTCGAGGTCCATCACTTCGCCCGGCACGTGCTGGTAATACCACTTAAGTTCACCGGTTTCGCCATCGAGCGCGAGCGTCGAGTTCGAGTACAGCGCGGCATCGCTCGTGCTCATGCCGCGGCTGACCGGCATCCAGGGCTTGGGCTGCGATACGCCGATATACAGCGTGCCGGTGTCCGCGTCATAACTCGGCGTGATCCACGTATCGTTGCCTGCGCGGAACATGTCGTCGACGCCGTTCCACGTGTCGCCACCGGGCGTGCCCGAACGTGCCACCGTTTCGAATTTCCACAGCTGCTCGCCGGTGTCGGCATCATATGCACTGACGTAGCACTTTTCCGGGCGAAAGGTCGTGCACTGGCCCATGCCGGTGAAAATCTTTCCATCGACGACAAGGGGCCCGCTCGAATTGCCGAAGCGCTCGCCGATCAGTGTTTCCCACACCTTTTCGCCGTTGACGGCGCTCAGTGCGACGATGCCGCCGCCGGGCGTATTGACGATCAGCTTGTCGCCGTACAGCGCGATGCCGCGCATGTTGCCGACGCGCCCGCCCAGGCGATGCTCCCAGATCAGTTCGCCGGTATCGGCGGTCAGCGCCTGGATCTTGTTGCCGGGGTTGAACAGGAACATCGTGCCGTCGTGCACGAGCGGTGCGTTCTGGTTCGTGGTTTCGCTGCCGAGCGCCCAGACCCAGGCAAGCTGCAGGTCGTTGACGTTGCCAGTGTCGATCTGGTCGAGCGCGCTATAACTGTGCGCCGCGAGATTGCCGCGATGGATCAGCCAGTCCTCCGGACTCGGGTTGCGCAGCATGGCGTCCGTCACCGGTGTGAAGCGCGGGACTTCCCCCGGCACCGTAATCCCGACGGGACCTTCGTCCGCCGCGCCGCCGGCATTCAATGCAATCGGCTGCGAGGCAGCATTTGGATCCGTCAGCGCGGCGATCGATACGGGATTTTCGAGGCTCAGCATCGTGATGCCGGGCTTCGCGCCGTTCATCGCGAGGATGAACGCGGTGAGGTTCAGGTAGGTTTCCTGCGACAGTGAACCGGGCGCCGTCGGCGGCATCGCGGTGCGAATCGCTTCGGTCAGTTCGCCGACGCTGCGCTCACCGAAGGAAGACAGGAAGGCTTGTCCGCGCAGTGGCGCGATCGGCCCGATTCCGCTCATGTCCGGCTGATGACAGCCCGTCGCGCAATTCTGCAGGTACGCTGCCTGGCCGAGCTCCTGCTGCCCGGCGGTGAACACGGGTAGCGGCGCGTCGGGGTCCTGTGCAAATCCCGCCGATGCCACGAGCGCCGAGAGCGCCACCATCGTCAATGCTTGCCTGTTCTGCATGTACTGCCCCCTCCGGTCGTTGCCTGTTGGTTTTATTG
>DASWWP010000027.1:0-14479 GCA_036405915.1 Pseudomonadales bacterium | reverse complement strand
TCCTCGCTGCCCACGTCGCAGTTTCCCGACATCGCACCTCCGCGCGTACTGGTGTCGCTGGCCTATCCCGGCGCTAGCGCCGACGTCCTGGTTCAGTCCTCGCTGATCACGATCGAACGCGCGATCAACGGCGTGCCGGGCATGAAGTACATCGTCTCGGACGCGACCAGCGCCGGCGAGGCAACGATCCAGGTGATCTTCGCGCTCGACGTCGATCCGAACCAGGCGATGGTCAACGTCAAGACGCGCCTCGACCAGGTCATGAGCCGCCTGCCGACGCTCGTGCAGCTCGAAGGCGTCGTCGTCGAGCGCGTGCAGCCGAGCATGCTGATGTACATCAACCTGTTCAGCACCGACGAAGACGCCGACGAGAAGTTCCTCTACAACTACGCGAACGTGAATGTGATCCCCGAGATCCAGCGCGTGAACGGCATTGCGAGCGCGAAGATCCTCGGCAGCCGGCAATACGCGATGCGCATCTGGCTCGATCCCGACCGCATGCGCGCGTACAACATCTCGATCGACGAAGTCATGGAGTCCATCGACGAGCAGAGCATCATCGGCCGCCCCGGCAGGCTCGGGCAGGCGTCCGGCATCGCCGCGCAGTCGAAGGAATACGTGCTCGTCTACAAGGGCCGCTACAGCGAGCCGCAGGAGTACGAGGACATCATCGTGCGCGCCGATTCCGGCGGCGAGATCCTGAAGCTTGGCGACATCGCGAAAGTCGAGCTCGGCAGCGAATTCTTCGATATCTATTCGAACAAGGACGGCTATCCGTCGGCCGCGATCGTGCTGAAGCAGAACTACGGCAGCAGCGCGAGCGAGGTCATCGAGCAGGTGAAGGCGAAAATGCTCGAGCTCGAGCCCGCCTTCCCGGCGGGCATGGAGTACGAGATCAACTACGACGTGTCGAAGTTCCTCGATGCCTCGATCGAGCAGGTGATGCACACGCTGGTTGAAGCCTTCGTGCTCGTTGCGCTCGTCGTGTTCGTATTCCTTGGCGACTGGCGCTCGACGTTGATCCCGATCCTCGCGGTACCCGTGTCGCTGATCGGCACCTTTTTCGTCATGCAGGCCTTCGGCATCAACATCAACCTGATCACGCTGTTCGCGCTCGTGCTGGCGATCGGCATCGTCGTCGACAACGCGATCGTCGTGGTCGAGGCCGTGCATGCGAAGATGGAACACGATGCCGACATCACGCCATATCGCGCCACGCAGCAGGTGCTCGGCGAAATCGGCGGCGCGATCATCGCGATCACGCTCGTGATGACGGCGGTGTTCGTGCCGATCGCGTTCATGACGGGTCCGGTCGGCGTGTTCTACCGGCAGTTCTCGATCACGATGGCGGCCTCGATCGTGATTTCCTGCGTCGTCGCGCTGTCGCTGACGCCGGTGCTGTGCGCGATGCTGCTGAAGAACCATCACGGGCAGCCAAAGCGGCGGACGCCGATCAGCATGTTCATCGATGGCTTCAACCGCGTGTTCGAGCGCGTGACGGGGCGTTATACGAACCTGCTGCAGAAAATCGTCACGCGCAGAAGTGTCACGGCGCTGCTTCTGGCGGCCTTCGTGGCCGGCATCGTCGTCATCAACCAGGACCTGCCGGCCGGCTTCATCCCGGGCGAGGACCAGGGGCAGATCTACGCGATCATCCAGACGCCGCCGGGCAGCACGCTCGAAGCCACGAACCAGGTCGCGCGCGAGCTGCAGGAAGTGGCGCGAAGCGTAGAGGGCGTCGCGTCGGTCTCGTCGCTTGCCGGTTACGAGATCCTGACGGAAGGCCGCGGTTCGAATGCCGGCACGTGCCTCATCAACCTCGAGGACTGGGGCGACCGGGAACTGTCGGTTCACGAAATCATCGAGGAGCTCGAGGAGAAGACGAAGGACTTCGGCGCGGTGATCGAATATTTCGAGCCGCCTGCCGTGCCGGGCTACGGTGCGGCATCGGGCCTTGCGCTGCGCCTGCTCGACAAGACCAACGGCACGGACTATGCCGAATTCGACCGCATCAACCAGGACTTCATGGCTGCGCTCGGCGAGCGGCCGGAGCTCGAAGGGCTGTTCACGTTCTACGCGGCGAACTATCCCCAGTACGAGATCGAGATCGACAACCAGGCCGCGATGCAGAAGGGCGTGTCGATCGGCAAGGCGATGGACAACCTGAACATCCTGATCGGCAGCACGTACGAGCAGGGCTTCATCCGCTTCAACAACTTCTTCAAGGTGTACACGCAGGCGAGCCCGGAATTCCGCCGGTACCCGAGTGACATCCTGAACTACTACGTGAAGAACGAGGAAGGCGAGATGGTGCCGTATTCGTCGTTCATGAAGCTCGTGAAGAAGCAGGGCCCGAACGAGATCACGCGCTACAACCTCTATAACTCGGCGACGATCCGCGCCGAACCCGCCGATGGCTTCACGACCGATGAAGCTATCGAGGCAGTGCAGGAAGTGGCCGCCGCGACATTGCCCAACGGCTACGATATCGGCTGGGAAGGCCTGTCGTTCGACGAAGTGCAGCGCGGCAACGAAGCGATCGTGATCTTCGCGGTCGTGCTCGTGTTCGTGTACATGGTGCTCGCCGCGCAGTACGAAAGTTTCCTGCTGCCGCTGGCCGTCCTGTTCTCGCTGCCGTGCGGCGTGTTCGGTTCTTTCCTGCTGCTGAAAGTGCTCGGCCTCGCAAACGACATCTATGCGCAGCTCGGGCTCGTGATGCTCGTCGGCCTGCTCGGCAAGAACGCCGTGCTGATCGTCGAGTACGCGGTACAGAAGCACGAACAGGGCCTCACCGTCATGCAGGCCGCGATCGAAGGCGCCAGGGCGCGGTTCCGTCCGATCCTGATGACCTCGTTCGCGTTCATCGCCGGCCTCGTGCCGCTCGTGATCGCGCACGGTGCCGGCGCCGTCGGCAACCGCACGATCGGCTCGTCCGCGCTCGGCGGCATGCTGTTCGGAACCGTGTTCGGCGTACTCGTGATACCCGGCCTCTATTACCTGTTCGCGAAGATCGAGGAGGGCCGCTCGCTGATCCGCAACGAAGACCATGTGCCGCTCACCGAGCTGTACCACTACAACGCGGAGGAAGGTGCATGAAAAGCCGCATGACTACCTCAATGAAAGGCTCAAGCCGTCTTTCCCTGGCGATCGGCACTGCCTGCCTGCTGCAGGCCTGCGCGATACCGCAGGTGACCGACAGGGTGGCGGACACGACGTTGCCTGCGCAGTTCGCCGACACGGCGCCGGCCACCGAAGCCAATGCCGCGGACGTGGACTGGGAAACCTTCTTCGAGGACCCAAACCTTTCCGCGCTGATCGGCACTGCGCTCGACAACAACAAGGAAGCCCAGATCCTGCTGCAGCGCATCGCGATGGCCGCGAACGAAGTACAGGCGCGGCGCGGCGAATACCTGCCGTCGGTAGGGGCCGGCGTGGGCGCGGAACTCGGGAAGGTCGGCGAGTTCACGCGCAACGGCGCCGTCGAACGGGGGATCGAGATTCGCCACGGTGAAGAATTTCCCGAGCCGCTCGCGAATCTCGAAGCCGGCCTGTATGCCTCATGGGAAGTCGACGTGTGGCAGAAGCTGCGCAAGGCCACGCAGGCCGCGATGTTCGAATACCTGGCGTCGGTCGAAGGCAGGAACTTCCTCGTCACGAACCTCGTCGCGGAAGTGGCGAACGACTACTACGAGCTGATGGCGCTCGACAACCAGCTCGCCAACCTCGACGACAACATCGCGATCCAGCGCAACGCACTCGACGTCACGCGCGAGCTGCTGAACTTCGGAAGGGCGAATTCGCTGGCGGTCAATCGCTTCGAGGCGGAGGTCAGCAAGAACGAGAGCGAACGTTATGCGATCCAGCAGCGCATCGCGGCGACGGAGAACCACCTGAACCTGCTGCTCGGCCGCACGCCACAGCCGATCGTGCGCTCGTCGGATGCGCTGATGCAGCTCGCGCCGAAGATGCTGGACACCGGTATTCCGTCGCAGCTGCTCTCGAACCGGCCCGACATCCGGCGCGCGGAACTCGAGCTCGCGGCGGCGGACCTGAACGTCGACGTCGCACGCGCGAACTTCTATCCGTCGTTCGAACTGCGCGCTGGCGTCGGCTTCGAGGCCTTCGACGCCAAATACCTGCTCGACACGCCGGCGTCTACGCTTTATTCGCTCGCTGGCGACGTGGTGCTGCCGCTCGTGAACCGCAACGCGATCACGGCGCTGTACAAGGATGCGAACGCGGAACAGATCGCGGCAGCGTACGACTACGAGCAGACGATCATCGCGGCCTTCGCCGACGTGGCGACGCAGCTCGCTGCGCTCGACAACCTCGAGAAGAACTACGCGCTTAAGACCTCGCAGGTGGACGCGCTGAACGCTTCGGTCGACGTGGCCGGCCAGTTGTTCACGTCGGCGCGCGCGGACTACCTCGAAGTGCTGCTCGCGCAACGCGAGGCGCTCGAGGCACGTAGTGAGCTGATCGAAACGAGGCAACAGCAAATGTCCGCGGTCGTGAACCTGTACCGCGCGCTTGGCGGCGGCTGGCGCTAGGGGAGAACCAGCCGCAGTCCCTGGGCCCGGGTATCTCCGGGCCTTTTTTTCCTCGCGGTTTGGGAGATGTCTGCTTATCGCTTGGACGTGTGGAAGTGCGTGTATCCATTTATTGCATTTAGGAAGTCACCATGGGTTTTCGTCCTGTGGTCCACGACTCTAGCGTGATGTCGAGTGCGGTGATCGGGACGGGGCGGCACCGGTCGCGGCCCATTCACTGGCGCCTGATGCAACACGGATTCGCGGACCAAAAGCCAGAACACAGCCCGAGCTTCCGCTTTTCCGACGCCCGCGCGATACTCCCGCCCGCAATTACTTAGTCCCGCGCGCAAGTTACCCCGCGCAATCCCGATCATCTGAGGCACCGGACTCCAGCGCCGGCAAACAACGAGAAAAAGGAAGCACACATGCGAAACCTCAAACTCACGACCCTCATGCTGCTCAGCCTGCAGGCCGCCGCAGCAATGGCCGCCGACCAGCCCCCGATCGGCATCGCGCCGGTGAAACTCAGCGAAAGCGCCTACACCTTCGACACCGCCGAGCAGCATGGCATCAAGGTCACTGTGCTCGCGAAAGGATTGCCGCGTTCGTTCGGCATGGCCTTTTTGCCGAACGGCGACCTGCTCGTGTCCGAGCGCGGCTTGCAGCTGCGCGTGATCAAGGGTGCCACCGGCGCGAATCCGCAGCTCGATCCATCTCCCGTGTCCGGTATTCCGCAGGTCGATCCGCCGTATCGCAATGGCGGGCTGCACGATCTCGCGCTGCACCCGGATTTTGCGAACAACCAGTACCTGTACTTCACCTATAACAAGGGCGAGCCCGTCACGGACCCGGACCAGCGCCGGCGCAGCGCGGTGGCGCTGATGCGCGGCAAGTATGCGAATGGCGCGTTGACCGACGTCGAGGAACTCTTCGTGTCCGACTTCGGCAGCACGAGCGGTTCGCGCATCGCGTTCGCCGCCGATGGCCTGCTGTACATGACCACTGGCGCGCCTTTTGGTGAAGACGCGCAGGACCTGGAGGGCGTGTTCGGCAAGGTGCTGCGGCTGAAAGACGACGGCAGCATCCCGGCCGACAATCCCTTCGTCGGCCGCAGCGACGTGCACCCCGCGATCTATTCGTATGGCCATCGCGACCAGCTCGGCCTGACGATCCATCCCGACGGCACGATCCTCGCGGCGGAACACGGGCCGAACGGCGGCGACGAAGTGAACGTCATCAAGCCCGGCCTCAATTATGGCTGGCCGAACATCAGCTTCGGCCGCAATTACGACGGTCCGCGCATTTCCGACCTGCCGGTGGCCGACTCGATCGAACAGCCTCAGCTGGTATGGGTGCCGTCGATCGGGCCGAGTGGCCTGATGGTCTACACCGGCGACAGGTTCCCGGCCTGGAAAGGCAACCTGTTCGTCGGCAGCGCGCGCCGCGGCGAAGTCGACCGCACCGGGGGCCTCGAACGCGTCGTGCTGACCGATACGCTCGACGACCTCAGGCGCGAAACGCTGCTGACAGAACTGCACCAGCGCATCCGTGACGTTCGCCAGGGACCGGACGGCAACATCTACGTGCTGACCGACGGCGACGAATTCGCCGTGCTGCGCATCGAGCCGAACTAGGCTCCACGCTGGCGCCGGTCTCATCCCGGGGCCAGACGCTTGACATCCGGTTTCCGTGGAAACTAAGCTAAAGCAGTTTCCATGGAAACCTGACCATGCCCCGTTCCCCATCGAAGTCCCCATCCCGTCCGGGCAGCGGCCTCGAAGACCACCTCGGCTTCTGGCTGCGCTTCGTTTCGAACTACGTTTCCGCACGTTTTCGCAGGCTCCTTGAGGAAGAGGGTAGCAGCGTCAACGAATGGGTCGCGCTGCGTTGCCTGTTCAATCGCAGGGAAACGACGCACGCTGCGCTTATCCAGGCGCTCGGCATGACAAAGGGGGCAGCGTCGAAGATCGTCAGCCGGCTCGAGGCGAAAGGCCTTGCCGAACGGCGGCTGGCGGACGGCAGTTCTCGTGAACAGGTCCTTGTGCTGACAAAGGCCGGCACCGCGCTCGTGCCGCGCCTCGCCGCGCTCGCCGACCAGAACGAAGAGCATTGTTTCGGCCATCTCGGCAAGCAGCGGCGCAGGGAGCTGCTGCGCGTGTTCCAGGCGCTCGTCGCGCATCACCAGCTGAAGGAAATTCCCACCGAGTAGCGGCTGTGCTTGCCGGACGGGAATCCACCAACGGAGGAATAGTCATGAAGGAAAGTACATCACGCGTCATTCACGACGTGGCGGCCGCGTCGGCCGAGGGACGGATGCACTTTGGACAGGTCATCGGTTCGTTGAGCCAGGCCGGGGTCGAAGCGTATGCCGTCGACTACCGCGGCAGGCGCACGACGTATTACCTGCCGGACGGCGCGCATTGTGACATTGTCCTCGATACGCCAGCCGTCACGATCGGCCAGGACTTCGACAAGGCCGCAATCCAGGCCGCGATCCGCGGTTCGCAGCAGGGTGTCGTCAGGTATCCTGAATTCAAGGTACGCTCGATGGAAGCCGGCTGCGTCGGCTACACGGTATGGATTGCCGGCCGCCACGTTTGCTATTTTGGCCGCAAGGGTGAAATGCACATCGAGCGTTTTCCCGACTGATGGATGCACGTCGACGCCGACAGGATTGCTGGGACGCCGACAACCATAAGAGTATCGGTGTACATCCTGAATCCCCGATCGGGGCGATGCGGCCGACGTCCTGACAGCGCGATAAAAACAGGGCCACACGCCCGGGGGAGGCACACGATGGACGTTTCGCTTTCTGCACGCGCAGCACCGGTCGCGGCACGGGGCTTTCGCCCCGGCTTCTTCCTGTGCATGACGATCGTGATGGCCGTCTTCGTCTTCGGCGGCTTCGGCATGACGTACTTCTGGCCGCTCGCGATCGGCACGTTTCCGCCGGCACCGCCAGTCGTGCACCTGCACGGCCTCGTGTTCAGCAGCTGGATCGTGCTGCTCGTCGTGCAGGCCGCGCTCGTCAATGCGCGCAACGTACCGTTGCATCGCAGCCTCGGCATGTTCGGCATCGCACTTGCAACGGCGGTCATGTTCATGGGCGCGCTGATCACGCTGCTGGGCGGGGCCGGCATTCCGGCTGGCGTGAATCCCGGCGCCAACTACTACCACGGCATGTACCTCGGCATCATGGCCGTCGCCGGCTTCGGCACGCTGTTCACGCTGGCGATCCGCAATGTGCGCAAGCCCGACGTCCATCGCCGCATGATCCTGTTCGCAACGCTGCTGATCCTGCCCCCCGGCGTGCACCGCATGTACATGGTGCCGTTCGGGCTCGCCGAATTCCCGGTGCCGGCCATGTACGCGACGCTCGACGTGCTGGCGCTCGCCATCCTCACGCAGGAGTGGCGCATGAGCGGCCGCATCGGCATTCACTCGATGGTCGGCGCGGGCTGGTTGCTGCTGCAGCAGCTGCTGCACTTCCCGGTGATCCAGTCGATGTGGTTCGCCGACTTCGTGCGCGAGCTGATGGGCATGGTGCGTTACCGCTGACGGCCTGGGACAGATGACTGATACGACCTCCACATTGGCGACGCACCCGACGCCGCTTTCTGCCGAAGTCGCGCGCGCCGACGCCCTCGATGCGGAAGGTCGCCATGCCGATGCGCTCGTGCAGCTCGTCGCAGGCGTGCACGGGCAGGACCACGAAGCTCTCACACGCCTCGGCAAACGCCTGCTGATCGGTGATCGCGCCCCGTACAAGCCCGGCGAGGCCGCCGGTTTCCTGGCCGATGCGGTACGGCTTGGCAACGCCGAAGCCGCGGCGATCCAGGCCACGCTGCGCGTGATGAGCGCCACCGATGCCGAGCACCTGCGCCACGCGCTGAACGACCTGGCTCTCGCCGCCGAGCGTGGCTTTGCGCCGGCGCAACAACAACTCATCGTGCTTGCCGGCGGTGCAGGGAGTTCAGCCCCGGCGCGCGCCTGGCAGGCAACCGCACACACCTTCGATTGCACAGGCTGGCTCGCCGCGCCCGCCTCGTACGAGCTCCACGCCGACCCGCGCGTCCACAAGGTCGAACACTTCGTGCCACTTGCGATGTGCCGCTGGCTGGTCGAACGTGCACGCGGCCGTCTTGCGCGCGCCGAGGTGTACGACGGCGTCTCGCGAACGACGACTACTCACAGCACGCGCACCAACTCCGCCGCGCTGTTCAACCTGCTCGATACCGACTGCGTGCTCGCGCTCGTGCAGTTGCGCATCGCGCGCAGCCTGGGCCTGCCATTCCGCCATCTCGAGCCCGCCGCCGTGCTGCACTACGCGCCGGGCGAGGAGATCAGGCCCCACTTCGATTTCGTCGACCCGCAGGTGCCCGACCATGCGACGGAGATTGCGCGCCGCGGCCAGCGTGTCGTCACCTTCCTTGTATACCTCAACGACGACTACGGTGACGGCCACACCGACTTCCCGCGGCTCGGTCTCAGCCACCGCGGCACGGGCGGGGATGCGCTGTACTTCGTCAACGCGCTCCCGGACGGCAAGGCGGATTTGCGCACGCTCCATGCCGGGCGCCCGCCGACGAACGGTGAAAAGTGGATCGTGTCGCAGTTCGTGCGCGATCGCCCGACGCTCTGAACCCCCAGAGCTCCCCGCACCACACTCCCGTCCCGGGGTATCCCCGGGCGCAGGTTCGCGGACGATTACCTGCCGGCCGATCCGGCTGTGTCTCTGATAGCCTGGTGATTCCTGCGCGATATCATCGAGTGGCAACAGGCACCTTGTAAGTGTGATACCCGGCGCAAATATCCGAGCGCCGCCGTATCGCACATTAATTTCGCTATGCGACTATCCCTTCGATATCACGATTTCGTGGTGTCACCAACAAACAAAATCCTATGAGGGGATATGCACATGACAATAACGAAGCCAAAAGGACGCAGTCTGCTTGCCACCGCAATTGCGACGGCAGTGGCCGCGGGGCTCGGCAGCCCAGGCTACGCGCAGGAGCCGCCGGCGAGTCCGCAGCTCGAGGAGATCACGATCACCGGCTCGCGCATCGTGCGGCGCGACTTCGAGGCGAACAGCCCGATACAGACGGTCGAGGCCGAGGTCTTCACCGAGACCAGCGCGATGGCGA
The DNA here is from genome assembly GCA_036405915.1 of Pseudomonadales bacterium. Lineage (GTDB taxonomy): Bacteria > Pseudomonadota > Gammaproteobacteria > Pseudomonadales > Pseudohongiellaceae > CAILUG01. The sequence continues at coordinate 4,803 of DASWWP010000027.1, read as the reverse complement.
TCGAGTACTCGCTGAACAAGATGCCGCAGTTCGTGCCGGCCGCCACGCAGTTCACGAACATCGCCGACGGCGAGTTGATCAACACCGGCGCGACGCTCACGGCAGGAGCGGCGACGATCAGCCTGCGCGGCCTTGCGCCTAACCGTAACCTCGTGCTGATCGATGGCCGCCGCGCGACGCCGGTCAACGCGACGATGGCGGTCGATATAAACTCGATCCCGGCCGCCGCGATCCAGCGCGTCGAAGTCATCACCGGCGGAGCATCGTCGGTGTACGGCGCCGATGCCGTGGCCGGCGTAGTTAACTTCATCCTGAAGAAGGATTTCGAAGGCGCGCAGTTCAGCGCCCAGTACGGTGCGATGGAGAACGGCCAGGCCGGGGAGTCGTCGGTATCGGGCCTGTTCGGCGCGAACTTCGCCGACGGCGCCGGCAACGTGATGATGGGATTCGAATACGCCGACCGAAACTCGGTCGATCGCAAGTACACCGACTTCTACCTCGACGGCCTGCGCGATCCGACGGTGCCCGGCACGCAGTCGTTCACATCGGCCGACTACTACTCGATCGAAGCGAACAACCGCCCGAGCGGCGCGGTGATCGACCAGATCTTCAACCAGGCGCCGCCGGGCGTCGTGCTGCGCAACACGGCCGGGCAGGTGGCCGGCAACGTGCGCTGGAACGAAGACGTCGGCCAGTTCGACCTTTATACGGGCGCCGCCGGCTTCGGCAACTGCGCGCCGCAGGGCGCCGGTTGCACGGCCGGCATGTATCGCTACCGCGGGCCGCTCGACCTCGACGGCTTTCCGTACCGCAAGATCGACGAGCAGGGGGAGATCGAGGAAAACATCATCGGCCACAAGGCCACCGTGCCGCTCGAGCGCCATTCGATGTTCGCGCGCGCGAACTACGAAGTGGCCGACGGCCTGGACGTGTTCGTGCAGACGACGAACGTGGAATCGAACCTGCGCCAGCTGTGGCAGTGGTCGCCGGCCGTCGGCGGCTGGCATGCGCCGATTCCGCATGGCAGTGGCATCTACGCGCCGTCGCTCGAGGCCGATGGCCTGACCACGCGCCCATCGTTCCGTCCTGGCGGCGCACATGGCCTCAATTGCGCTCCGACCGGCGGCTGTTCGAAGTCCGAAGCCTTCCCGACGCCGCCCGAACTGCAGGCGCTGCTCGATTCGCGCGTGAATCCCGAAGCGCCTTGGCAGTTGAACCACTTCTTCGACTACGCGCTGTACGACAAGGGCGCGCCGCGCCTGATCGACACCGAAACGAACACCTGGCAATTGCAGCTTGGCGTCGAAGGCGAGTTGCCGTCGATCGACGGCAGCTGGGACGTAGTCGGCGCGAGCGGCAAGTCCACGACGATCCTCAACCTGCAGGGTTATGCCGGCCTCGAACGCTATCGCGGCGTCGTGACGTCGCCGAACTACGGCCGCGGCTTCTTCCGGCAGGGCAACACGATCGGCAACGGTTTCAGCGGCGGCATCGCGCAGTGTACGAGTGGGCTGCCGATCTTCCGCCCGCACGACGACGTGACGCAGGACTGCCTCGATGCCTTCATGGTCGACATGCAGAACAACTCGCAGATGCGGCAGGATTACGTCGAAGCCAACATCCAGGGCCGCATGTTCGACCTGCCTGCCGGCGAAGCGCGTTTCGCGGCAGGTTACCAATGGCGCCGCAACAATTACTTCTACAAGTTCGACACGCTGACGACGCAGAACTCGTATCTCGACCTCAGCCTCGGCACGTTCCCGGCCGACAACACGGAGGGAAGGACGTCCGTCGATGAAGTGTACGGCGAGCTGTTCCTGCCGCTGCTGGCCGGCATCACGGGAATCGAGCACCTGAACCTCGAACTCGGATACCGCTACTCAGACTATGAACTGCAGGGCGGCATCGACACGTACAAGGCGCTGGTCGACTGGGGCGTGACGGATGCACTGCGCTTCCGCGGCGGCTACCAGCTTGCGACGCGCGCGCCGAACATCGCCGAGATGTTCCAGGCACGCAGCCAGACCTGGGGTTTCAACGTGGGCGATCCCTGCGGCCTGAACTCCGTGCTCGCGATCGGCGCAAACCCGGCGGCGAATCCGGATGCCGCGCGCACGCGTGCGATCTGCGAAGGACTGATGGGCCTCGAGGGCGCACAGAACTTCTACGACCCCGCGACGATCCAGCCGAGCGGCTCGTCGGCGACATGGTTCGTCAACGCCGTCGGCAACCCGGACGTGAACCCGGAGGAGGCGACGACGCTGACCGCCGGTTTCGTATACCAGCCGCAGGGCAGCAACGAGTTCCTGTCCGGCTTCTCGTCCACGCTCGACTGGTACTCGATCAAGATCGAAGACATGATCGCGGTCGAAGGCGGCATCACGGTTTATCTCGAATGTCTCGGCGCGGGCACGAACCCGTCGGCGAGCCTCGACCACCCGGCCTGCCGCCGCATCACGCGAAACCCGACGTCCGGCGGACTGCAGGCCGTCGACGTGTCATACAACAACACCGGCTTCACCGAGATCAACGGCTTCGACCTCGGCCTGAACTGGAATGGCGGCTTCGACACGCTGGGCTTCGACAGCCTCCCGGGTTCGCTGAACATCGGGCTGATGTTCAACGTCACGACGAAGTTCGAAACTCAGGCCTCCCCGAACTCCCCGGTGTACGACTGGAAAGGTTCGCTCGGACCGGGCCCGGAAACCTCGCTGAACCAGGGCACATTCGACTGGCGCTTCTTCGGCAACTTCGGCTACACGCTGGATGCGTGGAACTTCAGCCTGCGGTGGAGGCACCTGCCTGAAGCCGATGCTCCGCAGCAGGTCATCGCGGGAGCGAACGGCAGTCCGTTCGTCGGCGCGGAGGAGTCGTATGACATCTTCGACCTGTCGGCGAACTGGACGTGGACGGAAACCTGGCAGTTCCGCTTCGGCATCGACAACGTGTTCGATGCCGACGCCGTGATCACCGGCCGGCAGACGGACTTCGGAGGCAACCGCCCGACGTCCGGCGCAGGCACGACGCTGCCCGGTTTCTACGACGCGCTCGGGCGCCGCTGGTTCGTCGGCACGACGGCGAATTTCTGAGGGCCAACGAAAAAGGGAGACGATGTCGTCTCCCTTTTTTTCTTACCTCATCAGCGTGCGCATCACGGCAGGCTTGCACCTGAATCGGGCTGCTGGCGCGGTGTGCCGGCATTCTCACTGCTGCCCTGCCACATGTGCTGCTCGTCGGAGCCACTCTGTCCCTTTGCGTTCGCCTCGGCGCCATGCTGCAGCGTTTCCTCCGCCGCCTCGACGACTTCGGCTGCCTTGCGCGACGCCTGCACGTAGCCTTCGTGCGCCATTTCGCGTCCTTTCTCCTTTATGCGCTCGCTGGCGCGGCCTAGCACGCGATTCTCGTGCTGGGTGCGCGGCAATGCGGCGCCGATGATTGCGCCGAGTGCGATGCCGATTGCGCCGAGGGCGAGCGGCTGGTCGTGGGCCATGCGGCCAAAGTTGTCGCGCAGGCTTTCCGCGGAGTCGTGGAGGCCGCCGCGTGCATCATGCGCGCGTGACTGCCAGGCTTCGCGACGGTTATGCAACGCTTCTCGCGCGTTCGCAGCCTTGTCGTGCAACGATTCGCGCATGTGGGCTGCCTTGTCGTGCAGCGAAGCACCAGCGCCGGCAACGCGATCGCGCAGCTCACCGGCTTTTTCGCCAGCGTGCTCGTAGGCCGAATGCGCCGCGTCATGCATGGCATGCGCGGAACCGGCGGCGCCTTCCATCATGCCGCGCATGCGACCTTCGTCTTCCTCGCCGTAGCCCGGACCATATTCGCCGGCATACTCCGCACGATATCCGGTGCCGTAGGCACGCTGCGCGCGGTACGGACCGCGGTAGGCGCTGCGATTGCGGTCGCTCATCATCAGCCACGCGAGGCCGACGGCGGTCAGCAGGGTCGGGACCGGATTGGACCTGACCGAGCTGCCAAGCGTGTCGATCCACTCGCGGCCGGGACCGGTGAAGTAGTGTGCAAACTGCGAGGCCAGTTCCTTGGACGAAAACTTCTCCTCGAGTGCGCGCAGCGTTTCGTTGATCTCGCGGCGCTGTTCGTCAATCTCGCGTTCGAGACGATCTGGATCCTTGCCGGCATCCGATTGGGTACCCAGGTTCATCGCTGACCTCCTTTGATCGCGTCTTTCAGGGCTTCGCGATCTTCTCTGATGGAATCGACAGTTCTATGTGGTTTGAGTGCATCGGCATCGAGCTTGTTCTTGCCCGAGGTGACCATGATCAGGCCGATCGCCGTCACGGCGCCGCCGACGATCAGCGCTGCCAGCCAGAGGTCCATCATCGTCGCGAGCCCGTAGACGGCCGCCATCAGCAGCACGATGACGCCGGCGAGCAGCACGATGCTGCCGGTCAGCATCGAAATGACGCCGGCCTTGATGCCGTGGACGGTTTCGCGCACTTCGGCTCGCGCCAGCGACACTTCCTTGCTGAACAGCGTAGTCACTTCACTCGTCAGCTGCCGCAGCAGGTGTGGCACGGTGCTCGATGTAGCCGCTTCGTAGTCATGTTCTTCCCACTGACGGCGTTCCCAGTTGTTGCCGCGATCGAAATCGACGCGGGCTTCACTTTTCGGATTCATATGGCTTCCTCCTCGACGTTAATGGCTTTCGTATGGGCGGTAATCGTCGCTCGGCGCGAATGCACTGCTTTCGCCAGCGGGATATGCATAGCGGCTGGCGGACTGGTCACCACCGGCGTCCTGGCGAGTCGTCGACGTCGAATAGGCGCCGTACTCCATGTCATCGCC
>DASWWP010000026.1:0-48298 GCA_036405915.1 Pseudomonadales bacterium | reverse complement strand
GAGAGGCCAGCCCGACGACCTGCTCTACGAATACCTGCGCTTCGAGCGCGAACAGCGCGACCTGCTCGAGGCGACGCGCCTGCTGTACATCGCCGTCACGCGCGCGGTGCGCTCCGCGTGGCTGTTCGGTTATGTGAAGACGGCAAAGGACGGCGGTATCAAGGCGGCCTCCGCGTCGCTGCTGCAACGCATCCTGCCTGTGCTCGAGGAACGGCAGCAGGAACTGCAGGTGCAGATCGAAGCCCTGCAGGCCGCCCCGCCCACCGACGAAGCCCACGCATTCGCGCCCCTCGATTCGCAGCCCCTGCGCCGGCTTCCCGCGGACTGGCGCAATCCGGTGACGCGCGCGCTGTGGCAGCCGCGGCCGGATGCCGTCGAAGACGATCCGCTGCACGAGCAACTGCTCGCACGCAGCATCGGCGAGCTCGTGCACCAGGGCCTGAAACACACTGTCGAGCGTGGACCCGAATGGCTCGCACAGGACCACGATCCGCCACTGTGGCGCAGGACTCTCGCGCCGCTGTGCGCCAGTCCGCAGGCACTCGCCGATGCGCTCGCGTCGCTGCGCGCGCAGTTGCGTGGCTGCATCGGGCACCCGCAGCTGCGCTGGCTGTTTACCGAGCGCCAGCGTGACGATGCCTGCGAACTCCCGCTCGTCTCGTACGCCGACGGCTACCGCCGCGACCACGTCGTCGACCGCACGTTCATCGATGCCAGCGGCACGCGCTGGATCATCGATTACAAATCGGCCACGCCGGGCAAGGGCCAGGACCTCGATGCCTTCCTGCAACAGCAGAGCGCGCTGTATCGCCAGCAGTTGCTCGACTACGCGGCGTTGTTCAGCCAGGACGGACAGCCGCTGCGCCTCGCATTGCTGTTCACGATGCTGCCCGCGCTGCACCTGCTCGAAGCGTAGACTTTGCCATGGCCGGGGCTTATCCTCCCCGCGCACTCCCGCTCGATCCGGGCAGCCGTTCCACTCCAGAAGAACAAGACAGGAATCCCTATGAGCAAGGTTTTTTCCCGCCGTAAATTGCTGGCTGCCGCGGCCGCCACTCCGTTGTTCGCACCACTCGTGAGGGCCGCCGAACAGGCCGCCGCGGAACCGATCCGCCAGGGCAAGCTGAAGCAGAGCGTGATGGCCTCCGTGTGGGGACAGAACAGTCCGTTCTCGCAGGAAGAGCGCTGCGAAATCCTGCGCACGCTCGGCTTTTCCGGCGTCGACCTGCCGCAGCCCTCACAGCTGTCGATGCTGCGGGACTATGGCCTCGTGCCGACGATCATGACCGGCACCGGCACGTCGTTCCAGGAAGGCCTGATCCGCCGCGAAATACATGACCAGATCGAAGAAGCCACGCGCGCCGGCATCGACATGTGCGTCGAAGCAGGCTGCCCGAACCTGATCGCGATGCCCGGCGAGCGCCGCGGCATGTCGCGCGAGGAAGGCAAGGCGAATGCAATCGAGGTGCTCAAGCGCGTGGCGCCATACGCCGAAGAGAAAGGCGTGAACCTCTGCATGGAGATCACGAATTCGAAAGTGGAAGCCGACCAGCGCACCGACCAGACCTTCGACGACATCTACTGGGGCTTCGACGTATGCCGCGGCACCGGTTCGTCGCGCGTGAAAGTGGTCTACGACATTTACCACGTGCAGATCATGAACGGCGACATCGTGCGCACGCTGCGCGACAACCTCGACCTCTGCTGCCACATCCACGTGGCCGGCGTCCCGTCGCGCGCCGAGATCGACGGCACGCAGGAACTCAACTATCGCTACATCGCGCAGCAGATCGCGGAGATGGGTTATGAAGGTTACGTCGCGCACGAATGGCGCCCGTCGCCGGGCCGCAACCCGATCGTGAGCCTGGCGACCTGCTTCGACATTCTGGTCGTGTGAGCTCTTCCACCTCTCCCGGGACACAGCCATTCGAGTTCGTGCGTAAGATCCGCAGCCGGGAGTCCGCACTTCGATGCCCTGCCCGGTTCGGCGTCACCTGGCGCTCGGCTATAATGCGTCACTCTTTATCGATCCGTACGAAAGACGCGCACCATGAGCAAAGCCGAAAGCAGCACCGAGAACGTCAACATCGCGGCCTACCAGCCGCTCGTCACCCCGGAAGCCCTGAAGGAGCGCCTGCCGCTGTACGGCAACACGCTCGAGCACGTGCGCCGCAACCGGCAGGTCATCCGTGACATCCTCGATCGGAAGGACAAGCGGCTCTTCATCGTCGTGGGTCCCTGTTCCATCCACGACGTCGACGCCGCGCTCGACTATGCCGCAAGACTGAAGGCCCTCGCCGACGAAGTGCAGGACACGATGGTGCTCGTCATGCGCGTGTACTTCGAGAAGCCGCGCACGTCGGTTGGCTGGAAGGGCCTCATCAACGATCCCGAGATGAACGACAGCTTCAAGATCGAGAAAGGCCTGCACACCGGCCGTCGCCTGTTGCTGAAGCTCAGCGCGCTTGGCCTGCCGACCTCGACCGAAGCGCTCGATCCGATTTCCCCGCAGTACCTGCACGACATCATCACGTGGAGCGCCATCGGCGCCCGCACGACCGAATCGCAGACGCATCGTGAAATGTCGAGCGGCCTGAGTTCTCCTGTCGGTTTCAAGAACGGCACCGACGGCGGCGTCGAGGTCGCGATCAACGCATTGAAGGCCGTATCGAGTCCGCATCGCTTCCTCGGCATCGATCCGAAGGGCCAGGTGTCCGTCGTCCACACGACCGGCAACCGCTACGCGCACATCGTGCTGCGCGGTGGCAACGGCGTGCCGAACTACGACGCGCAAAGCGTCGCTGCCTGCGAAGCGGCCTGCCGCAAGGCCGGCGTGACGACGAACATCATGATCGACTGCAGCCATGCGAATTCGAGCAAGAAACCGGAACTGCAGCCCGATGTGTTCCAGAATGGCATCGACCAGATCGTGAATGGCAACAAGTCGATCGTCGGGTTCATGCTCGAGAGCAACATCCACTTCGGGCGGCAGGACATCCCGGCTGACCTGTCGCAGCTGAAGTATGGCGTGTCGGTCACCGACGGCTGCATCGACTGGGAAACGACGGCCTCCACACTGCGCGATGCGCACGCAAAGTTGAAGGCGGTACTCGCGACGCGGTGAACCTGGCTACGCGGTCTTTACTCGCGCACTGGCGCGACCAGTAGGCGTTTCGGGTTCCAGGCCATCAACGCGGCTACGGAAAGCATGAAGGTGAGTCCTTCGGCGAGCGCCAGGCCCTGCACGAAGTTGCGCGCCGGCAGCAGGTGGAACAGCGCGAGCAACAGGAGCGCTGGAAGCACGAAGCTGCGCGAGAACGCGAGCGCGGTGGATTGCAGCGGGCGGTGCATCGCCGTGAAGTACGCGGCGATGACGATGTTCGGCGCGGCCAGTGCGAATGCCGGCCACAGCGTGCGCAGCAGTTCGGCAGCGTACGCGCGAGTCGCGGCGTCGGCTTCGCCGATGAACAGCGTCGCAAGCTCCCGGGAAAAGAAGAAGGCGCATAGCGCGCAGGCAACGCCCGCCCCGAGCGCAAAATCGAGGGACAGGTTCAACAGTGCGCGCACACGCTGCGGCAAGCCGGCACCGAGGTTCTGGCTGATCAGCGTCTGGCTCGCATGAGCGATCGCGAAGTACAGCATCAACGCAATTTGCATCGCGTAGTTGTAGACCGCGATCGCCGCGACGCCGTCGACACCAGCGCGCGACAGCAGCAGCCAGTTCAGCACGAAGGCGACGATGCCGACCGAACTCTCATTGACGAATTCCGCGATGCCGTTTCCTGCGCTCCGCAACACCGGCAACCACGCGCCGGATGGGCGCACGAGCTGCAGCCGGCGGTTGCCGCGGCGGAAATAACGCAGCAGCAACAGCGCGGCGAGCCCGTGTGCAAGGCCGGTACTCAGGGCCGCACCGCGCAGCGCCCAGTCCCATTGCGCGACGAACAGCCAGGCCAGCACGACCTTCACGAGCGCCGCAAGGAAGAAGCTCGCCGCGACGAGCTTAGGACTGCCGTCGAGGCGGATGAAGAAGTACAGCGCGATCAGCTGCGCCTTCACGACGAAGAACGGCAGGATCACGGCGAAATAGTCGCCCATCAGCGGCAGCAGCTCCCCGCGGCCGCCGAGGAAGCGGAATAGCGGCTCGGCCGCTAGCAGTCCGCCGGCGACGATGCCGAGCGAGGCCACCAAGACAGTCAGCAGCGTCTTCGTGAAGAAGTCCGACGCTTCATGCAGGCGTCCTGCTCCGACCGCCGCGCCGGCGCGTACCGAGGCGCCTAGCGCCAGCATCAGCGCAAGCGCAAAAAACACGTTCAGCAGCGGATTCAGCAGGTTCAGTGCCGCGAGGCCCGTGCTGCCGACATGACGACCCACGAAGAAACCATCGACGAGCGACGTCGATGACACGGCCAGCAGGCTCAAGAGCGTGGGCAGCATCTGGCCAAGAAAGAGGCGGAGTGGAGGCGCGTGCAGTGCCGGATTCGGAGCGCTGGCTGTCAAGAAGATTTAGTCGCTGGAGGTACGAGGCGGTGCGCGCAAAACGCTGCGGCATCGGGCGCGGCTGGAGTATAGTTGCGCGCCATGACCAGCGCCACGACTCCATCGTTCGACGAACCCTACCACTGCGCCGCGCACTGCATCGTGCCAGCCGCGCCGACGACCGACCACGGCCCGCTCAGCGCGAATCGCTGGGGCTTTGCCGATACGCGCTTCACGATCGATACCACGCGGCGCGTGCGCCTCACCGGCACGCGCTACAGCCTCTGCGGCCAGGACATCGAACGGCTGTGGCCCTGGGCCGAAAAGCAGCTCGGCATCGCGCTCGCGCCGGCAAGCGACAACGAATTCCGTTACCCATTGCCGCAGCCGCCGTCGCGGCTCCATGCCGCGGCGCTCGATGCATTGCATGCGCTGTGCGGCCGCGACGCCGTCGACACGGACCCGCTCGCGCGCCTGCGCCGCGGCCATGGCCATAGCCAGGAAGACATCTGGAACGCGAACTACGGGGCCTTTGCGCGCATACCCGATGCCGTCGTGCAGCCGCGCAATGAAGACGACGTGCGCGCCCTGTTCCGCCTCGCGCGAGAACACGGTCTTGCGCTGATCCCGTACGGCGGTGGTACGAACGTGACGAACGCGCTGCGCTGCCCGCCCGCCGAAACACGCGCCATCATCAGCGTGGACATGGCGCGCATGAACCGCGTGCGCTGGATCGATCCGGTGAACCGCATCGCCTGCATCGAAGCCGGCGCCACGGGCCTGCAGATCCATGAAGCGCTCGCGCGCCACGGCTACACGCTCGGCCACGAACCCGACAGCTACGAGCTGTCGACGCTCGGTGGCTGGATCGCGACGCACGCGAGCGGCATGAAGAAGAACCGGTATGGAAACATCGAGAACATCGTGCTCGACTGCCGCATCGTGACGCCCTCGGGCGACCTGCTGCGCGCGAACGTCGCCGACCGCGAATCGATCGGTTTCGACCACCGCCGCCTCGCGCTGGGCTCCGAAGGCCGCATCGGCATCGTTACGCAGGCACTCGTTAGGATTCATCCGCTCCCTGACGTGCAGGCGCACGAATCGCTCGTGTTTCGTGACTTCGCGAGCGGCGTCGCGTTCTTCCACGAACTGCAGCGCGCGGGCGCGTTGCCCGCGAGCATCCGGCTGATGGACAACCGGCAATTCATGCTCGGGCAATGCATGAAGCCGGTACCGCATGGACTCGCGGCCCGCAAGAGCGCGCTGCAGAAGTTCTGGCTCTCGCGCGTGAAGGGTTTCGACCTCGAGCAGATGGCCGCCTGCACCGTGCTGTTCGAAGGCAGTGCCGACGAAGTCGCGGCACAGCGCCGCGTCGTCACGCGCCTGATGCGCCGCCATGGCGGCATCTTCGGCGGTGCCGGTAACGGCAAGCAGGGATATTCGCTGACCTTCGGCATCGCCTACCTGCGCGACTTCCTGCTGACGCAGTGGATCATTGCCGAGTCCTTCGAGACGACCGTGCCATGGTCGCGCGTACTCGACCTGTGCAACAACGTGCGCGCACGCGTCGAAGCCGAACATCGCGCGCTGAACCTGCCCGGCAAGCCCTTCCTGAGCCAGCGGCTGACGCAGGCCTACCACGGCAGCGCCTGCCTCTATTTCTATCTCGGCTTCTACTACAGGGGTGTCGATCAACCGAGCGAAATCTACAACCGCATCGAACATGCGGCGCGCGAAGCCGTGCTGCAAAGCGGCGGCACGCTGTCGCACCACCACGGCATCGGGAAGCTGCGCCAGGATTTCCTGCCGGCGATCATGTCGCCGCGCGCGCTCGAGTTGAACAAGGCCTTGAAAGCGACGCTCGATCCGGACGCGCTGCTCGTCTGCGGGAATCAGTAAGCCGGCGGCATTCCGTGCGGTGCGGGAATGACGGCGGAGCGCTGAATCGCGATCTTGCGCTTACTCGCGCCGCAATCCGCGCACGCGGTTGATCGTCTGCATCAGCCAGGCCGTCACTCTGAGCGGCAACGGTGCGCACAGCAGCAGGAACAGCTTGTTGACGAGGCCCGGCACGACGGTGCCCTGCCGCCGGATCGTTGCAGCGACCAGCGCCGCCGCGACCTGTGCGGACGTCTGCTTGCCCAGCTTGCGGCGCTCGCTGACGCCCATGTCGACGTGGAATTCCGACACGAACGAACCCGGCAGGCCTAGCGTGACGCTGACGCCGCTGCCGGCGAGCTCGCGTTGCAACGCGCGTGACCAGCTGCGCACGAAGGCCTTGCTGCCGCTGTACACGGCCTGGCCCGGTGCGGGCACGACGCTGTAAACCGAGCCGACGTTCAGGATCATGCCGCCACTCGCACGCAGGCGCGCGACCAGCGCATCGGTCAGCGCGACGACCGCGGCGATGTTCAGCGCGACGACGGTCTGGTGCCGCGCGGCATCGCCTTCGCCCGTCACGCCCAGTGCGCCGATGCCGGCATTGTTCACGAGCAGGCGCAGGTCGCGTGCATCCGCAGCGATGCGTTGCACGAGGCGTTCGCGGTCTTCCGGCAAGGTCAGGTCCGCCGCGCACACGTCTACCTCGATGCCGTGCAGCGTGCGGCATTCAGCCGCGATTGCGTCGAGTTCGGCCGCGCGCCGCGCCGCGACGTACAGGTTGAAGCCGCGGCGTGCGAGTTCGCCGCACATCGCCCTGCCGGCACCGGACGAGGCTCCCGTCACGAGCGCCCATGGACCGTGCGCCGCGCTGCCGAGTTCGCGCACGCGCGCTTCGAGCAGCTGCGTGAAGCGCTTGATCTTCGCATTGGCCGATCCGTCGTACTGCGCGAGTTCGGCCGGGTGCAGCGGCGCGCCGATGCGCACCTGCAGGTTCACCGGCCGCGGCCAGAATGCGCCTTTCGGAAACGCGCGCCCGCTGCCGCTGATGTGCAGCGGGATCACCGGCACGTCGAGCGTCATCGCGAGGAATCCGACGCCCGGTTTGAAACGGTTGATGCGGCTGCCGTCGCCGCGGCCGCCTTCGGGATAGATCAGCAGCATGCCGCCGCGCTGCAGTACGTCGCGCGCGGTGTCACCCAGTTCCGGCGAGAAGCGGCGGCGGTCGACCGCAATCGCGTGGAATACATGCGTGACGAGGTAGCGGATCACGCGGTTGCCGAAGAAGTGATCCTGCGCGGCAAGCGCATGCAGCGCCTGCTTGTGGCGGCCGAGCAGGAAGAACACGAGCGCCGTGTCGAGATGGCTGTTGTGGTTCGCCGCGATGAGGCAGGGTCCGCGCGCCGGCAGGTTGGCCGCGCCGGTCACGCTGATGCCGAAGAAATGCCGGATCAGCAGCGCAAGCAGGCCGTGGCACAGCGTGAAAAGCGCACGCCCGATCATCCGTTCGGCCTGCCCGCGTTGCCGCTCAGCAGGCGGTCGAGACTCGGCAGGTGGTACTCGAGCAGGTAGCGCCGCCAGTCGATGCCGCCGTGCGCGAAGTTGAACAGCTGCTGCTCCTCGGGATCGAGGCGCGCATAGAGTGCGTCGGCCCTCTCCGTCGCGAAGCGGCGCCGCGTATTCGCATAGCTGCCGAACATCTTCACGAGCGAGAGGTAGCGCCGCACGTTCTTCTGGCGACCCAACACGCCGCGGCGGAATTTGCTGAAGCCACCGAACGGCTTGCGCTCGGACAACCACAGCATGCCGTTGAGCACCGCGAGGTAGCGCTCGAGCCACGCGGCGTGGCTTTTGAAGCGGTTTTTCAGCAGCGGTACGCGCGGCTTCTCGACGATGATCGGATTGCCACGGACGTCGAGTAGCGGCTTCGCGCGGTAGTGCGTATACGTGCAATGCGAGACTTCACGCAGCAGCAGCGGGTTCGACACCGACGTACCGAGCTGGCACACGCTGATCGGCTGCGCATCGCCGGCGGCAAGCATGTCGGCGGCCTGCGCGAGCACCGCGCTGGCGACCATGTCGACGGGAATCACGTCGAGCGGCACGTCGAGGTCGATCGGGAAGCCCGGGATCATGCCCTTGCCGTACGCGGCGAGGATCGTGTCCATGACTTTCACGCCGCGCAGCCAACCGGGATGCTGCCCGCCGGCAGCCGACTCGATGACGGTCGGCCGGAAGATCCCGAGCGGCTTCATTCCGCGGCGCGCGGCAAGCAGCGCTTCGGCCACGCATTTCGTATATGTGTAGATGTCGGGCCAGCCCCGGGCGTTCGCATACTGGCGCCCTTCCACGCTGAGCGCGGCGGCGAGCTTCTTGCCGCCATTGCCTGAGTTCGCCTCCGGCATGCCGCAGCCGGCACACACGGCGCGTGCCCGCGCCTTCAGTTCCGCAAGTTCCGCTTCGCCGTCGATCGCGGCGGTGTCGAGTGCATCCGGGATCGCGCCGTCGCGATCACCGCATACGTAGGCGGTCGAGATGTGCAGCAGTCCAGCGCCGATTTCGTTCGCGAAGGCCTGTACGGCCAACGGGCCTTCGATGTTGATCGCAGTGGCCTGGTCGAGCGGCTCGTCGAAGTCGACGCTCGCCGCCGAATTGATCACGAGCGCAATGCGCCCGCTCAGTGCCGCACGCGTGTCGGCCGACATGCCGAGCAGCGGTGCGGTGATGTCCCCGGCAACGCATTCGACGCGGTCGAGGCAGTCCTGCGCGAGCCCGGCAAACAAGGGTTCGCTGCCGGCCAGCGCGACGAAGCGCCGTTTCGCAGCAACGGCGTCGGCCCCGCGCACGAGCAGCGTGAGGTGGCAATCCGGCACGTTCCGAAGAAGTTTCTCGACAAGCGCGAGGCCGAGAAAGCCGGTGGCGCCCGTGATGAATAATCGCGTTCCTTGCAGCGACCGTCTGATGCTGAGGGTCATGCGTGCTGCTTTGCTCCTGGTATTTCATTAAGATGCGCGGGCCCGCATCGAAGGCGGCGCAGTATATAAAGCCGCCCTTCCCCTATCCACAGGAGTTTTCCATCCTATCGTTCGGTCCATCATCGCCCGCGGCCGCCGTCACCGTGCTGTTCGCCGGTGTTGCGGGTGCGCTGCTATGCGCGACCGTCGTGGCGCTCGTCCTGCGCAATGAACAGCGTCCGCTGCACGATTTCTTCGCCCGCCTGCGCTCGTGGTGGCTCGTCACGGCCACGATGCTTGTCGTCGTCGGCAGCGTGCCATGGACACGCGGCGCGCTGTTTTCCGTATTGATCGCCGCCGCGGTACTCGAATGCCTGCGCGCGCTATGGGTGCGCTTCCCCGGCCTCGGCCTCGCCGCCGCCGCATGGATCGTATTCGGGCTCGGTTGCCTGCAGGCCTGGCTGTGGCGCGGAGATGCATTTTCGCTGCTGCTGTTTTGCTGCGTGATCCTGCTGACGCAACTGAACGACATCGCGCAGTACTTCGCCGGCAAGGCCTTCGGCCGGCATCGCATCACCCCGCGCGTGAGCCCGAACAAGACATGGGAAGGCTTCATCGGCGGCATCGCGTTCAGCATGGCGGCCGCCGCTGCGTTGACGCCGCCGCTGCTCGGCTTCGGCACGTGGCAGGCGCTGGGCTTCGGCCTCGCGATCGGCGCCGGCGGTTTCGCGGGCGACATCCTGTTTTCGTGGCTCAAGCGCCGCGTCGGCATCAAGGACTTCGGCGCCGTGCTGCCCGGCCAGGGTGGCGTGCTGGACCGGCTCGACAGCGCCACCGTCACCGCCCCGCTCATCCAGTTGCTGCTGCTCGTGTCATGAATCCAGCCACCCTCCTGCGCCAGCTTCCGAATGCCGTCACGCTCGGCAACGGCTTCTGCGGGCTCGCGGCGGTGCTGCTGTTCATGCAGGCACCGGGCGTTGATGCGCTCGCCGGCACGCTCGATGCGGCCTTCCTGCTGATCGCGCTCGGCGTGCTGTGCGACACGCTCGACGGTCCGCTCGCACGCGTGCTCAAAGCCAACGACCCGCTCGGCGCACAGCTCGATTCGCTGTGCGACGGCGCGACGTTCGGCGTCGCGACGGCCCTTGTCGTGGCCGGGAGCTTCTGGACCTTCTCGCCGCTGCTTGCCGGCGCACTCGCCGCGTGGTGGCTCGCCGCGGTGCTCGTGCGCCTCGCGCGCTTCAACCTCGATACCGACACGAGCGTGCCGCACCTGTATTTTTCCGGCATGTGTTCACCGGTAGCCGCGCTGTTCGTGGTCGCCGCGCTCGCCGCTAGCGCCGGCACTCCCGCGTTCCCGTGGCTGCCAATCGCGCTCGCGCTGCTGCTGCCGGCATTGATGCTGAGCCGCCTCGTGTTCGCCGACCTGCCGAAACACTACCTCGCGCGCCGGCGTTCGCCGCTCGACCTCGCCGTCTCGGCCATCGCGATGTTCTTCCTGCCACCGGCCTCGGTGGTTGCGCTTTTCCTCACTGCGTTTACGCTGCAAACCGCCGTGGCGAACGCGCGCGGCAAGCATGCGGCGCGCGCGTAGGCACGGAATGGAGCCAGCATCGATGTCCACACGGCTCGGCGTGTGGCTTAAAACCCTGTGGCCGCGCCACCTGCTGGCTGACCTTGCGCAGCGCCTCGTCGACGCACGCCACCCGTGGATCCGCAAACCGCTGATCCGCTGGTTCCTGTGGCTGCACCCGGTGGACCTGCACGAGGCCGAACTCGCGGATCCGATGGCGTATCCGACGTTCAACGCGCTGTTCAGCCGCGCACTGAAAGCCGGTGCACGCCCGGTGTGTGCTGCGCCGGACTCGCTGGTAGCCCCGGTCGATGGACGCCTCTCCGAATTCGGCCACCTGCACGACGGCCGCCTGCTGCAGGCAAAAGGCCACGAATACACGCTGGCCGCGCTGCTTGCCGATGCGGCGCCGCGCAATGCACATCTGCGCAACGGCGCGTACGCCACGTTCTACCTCGCGCCCGAAGACTATCACCGCGTTCACCTGCCGCTTGCCGCGCGCCTGCTGCACAGCACGTACGTGCCTGGCCGCCTGTTCAGCGTGAATCCGCTGACCGCACGCCATGTGCCGCATATCTATGCGCGCAACGAGCGTCTCGTCTGCGAATTCGATTCTGCGTTCGGACCGTTCGTGCTCGTGCTCGTCGGTGCCGGTTTCGTGTCGGGCATCGAAACGCGCTGGCGTGGACGTGCGCCGCGCGGCGTCAAAACCGCGCGCGCCGAAAGCCATCTGCACGAGCGGCTGCATTTCGCGAAAGGAGAAGAAGCCGCATTATTCCGGCTTGGGTCGACGGTGATAGTATTGCTGCCCGACGGATGCGCCACATGGGACCCCGGTTTGCAAACCGGACAGGCGGTGCGCATGGGCCAGCGGCTGGCGTCACTGCACACGGATCGCCCCGGGATCGCAAATACCGATCGCCGCACTGGCCGCACCGACTGACCCGGAGCCCACCGCTTGCAACAACAGACTTTCCTCGACTCCACTCCCGCCGTGGACCCTGCCCCGATCGACGCCAATGCACCGGCACAGACCGCACCGGACTGGGCACTGCTGCGCGCAACGCTGCCTTTCCGGCGCGCGTTTCCAGGACGCTCGCTGTGGCAGGTAGCGTCGACGCTGCTGCTGTTCGTTGCCTGCTGCACGCTCGTTGCGCTGCACCCGGCGTGGTGGATGAAGCTGCTGCTCGTGCTGCCGCTGGCCGGGCTGCTCGTACGCGTGTTCGTCCTGCAGCACGATTGCGGCCATGGCTCGCTGTTCAATTCGCCGCGCGCGAATTCAATCGTCGGCCATCTGCTCGCCTGCATCACGACCGTGCCGTTCCGGCTGTGGGCAGCTGAACACCACTGGCACCACAACAACCAGGGCAAGCTCGAGCATCGCGGCGTCGACCTGATGAACAGCCCACTGACGCTCGATGAGGCAGCAGCCGACGAACCTGGCCGCCGCTACCGGGAGAACAAGATCACGCCGTTCAACATTTTCTGCATCGGCGCATGGAGCCTGCTCGTCGAGCGCAAGTTCACGCGCGACTTCTTCCTGTTTCGCAAGGCTTTCCGCTGGCCGGTACCGAACGAGCGCAAGCTGAGGCGCAGCATCTGGTTCGCGCACGCCGGCAGCATCGCGGCGCACGGCACGCTGCTGTTCGCGCTCGGCTGGGTCCATTACCTCAGCTTCATCGTGCCTGCGAGCTTCCTCGCGGCAGGTTGCGGCAGCCTGCTGTTCTGGGTGCAGCACAATTTCGAAGACACGTACTTCGATCGCCTTTCGGACTGGCGCTTCGACAAGGTCGGCACGCAAGGTTCCAGTTACCTGAAGCTGCCGCAGCCGCTGCGCTGGTTCACGGCTGACATCGGGCTGCACCACGTGCACCACCTGAACGCACACATCCCGAACTACCGGCTCGAGGAGGCGCGCCGCGCGCTGCCCGTGCTCGCGGCCGTGCGTCCGCTCACGCGCGACCAGCTGCGCGCCACTTTCTACAAACTCTTCTGGGACGTAAAGCGGCGAAAGATGGCCGCATGGCCCGGCCTACCCCACTGACATTCCCGACAGGTCCAGCCCATGGCTTTCTTCCGCAGCCGCCTCGTGCGCAACAACATTGGCGCGTACCTTGCCGCCACCGGCCTCACGCCGCAGCAGGTGGCACAGTTCAGCGGAATCGAGGCCACGCACGTGCAGGCCTTCGCCGACGATCCCAGGCTCGTTCCCGACCTCGCCACGGCACTGCCCTTCCTGCTGCGCATACCCGGCGGCGATCCGGGCATGTTGCTCGCCTATGCTGCGCCGCATGACGAAGGCGCCGAGCCGCTTTCCGTCGTCGTCTGCGGCGCGGGCAACCTCGGCCACGTGTTCGCCGGCCTGCTTGGTGCACGCAGCGATATCGACCTGCGCATGCTGCTGTCCAACAAGGAACGCGCGGATACCTTCCGCACCAACATGGATGCGAACGGTGGCATCAGCGTGCAGATGCCAGACGGGTCGGAAGTAAAGGGCAAGCCACGCATCGTCACGCATGATCCCGCCGTCGCGGTCCCTGGCGCACGCGTCGTATTGATGTGCGTCCCGTCGCACGTCGAAAGCGACGTACTCGACCGCGTGCTGCCGCACCTCGATCGCGCCGATGCCTGCATCGGCTCCATTCCGGCGCCAGGCGGCTTCGACTGGAAGGCGCGCGCCGCGCTGCAGCGTCACGGCAAGCAAGCCACGATCTTCGGGCTCGGCTACATTCCGTGGATGAGCAAGATGCTCGCCTTCGGCAGCGCCGCGCGCATTCCCGGTGGCAAGACGGCGAATGTCGTCGCCGTGGATCCGCCGACGGAACTCGCCGTAGTCGCCGACCTGCTCGCGCAGGTACTGCAGACGCCCGTACTCGATCTCGGCAGCTTCCTGAACATGACACTGCATGCCGGCAACCAGGTGCTGCATCCGGCGATCATGTACGCGATGTTCAGGGACTGGGACGGCAGGCCGTTCAGCGAAGCGCCGCTGTTCTACGAAGGCGCGACGCCGGAGGCGGCCGCGTTGTGCCAGGATTTGAGTGACGAAATCCAGCAGCTCAAGCACGCACTGGAACGCGCGCTGCCCGGGCTCCAGCTCCCGCTAGCATTGCCACTGCAGCAGTCGCTGCAGATCGGTTACGGCGCGGCAATCGCCGATGCATCGACGCTGCAGTCGACGATCGCCAGCAATCGCGCCTACGCCGGCATTCGCACGCCGGTCAAAAAGGTCGACGGCGGCGTCGTGCCCGACTGGGACAGCCGCTTCTTCTGGGAAGACATCCCGCACGGCCTCGTCGTGCTGCGCGGCCTCGCGGGCCTCGTCGGCATCACGATGCCCCGGCTCGACGAAATCCTGCTGTGGTCGCAGCGAAAGATGGGCAGGGAATACCTCGTCGACGGAAAACTTCAGGGCAAGGACGTCGCGGACAGCGGTGCGCCGCAGTGTTTCGGCATCGAAAGCATCTCTGGCCTCGCCTCCACGAATTGATCGCGGCGGTATGAGCGACGCAACCGGGCTTGCGCGGCGCTGTCGCGCATTCCCTTCAGTTGGCGACTTTATGCTTTCCTGAAACGCAAACGGCGCGCGAATCTCTCGATCCGCGCGCCGTCCTGGGAGCGTAAGCTGACGCTACTTGGCCTTGGCCTTGCTCGTGCGCTGCACCCACTTGCCGTTCTCGTAATATGCCGACCAGCCCGTAGGCTTGCCGTCGACTTCGCTCTGCACGTACTGCTCGCGCGTCTTGCGGCTGAAACGCAAGACGGCGGGGTTGCCATCCGGATCCTTTTTCGGCGCCGACAGCAGGTAGTGGAACTTCGGATCGATCTCGTCCTTGTGCGGGATCAGCTCGCTGATCAGCGGCGCGCGAGTCTCGCGGTTGCGCGGGAACTTGCTGGCGGCAAGGAACAGGCCCGAGGCGCCGTCGCGCAGGATGAAGTGGTCGTCGACCTTCTCGCATTTCAGTTCCGGCATCGGTACCGGGTCGCTCTTCGGCGGCGCGGCTTCGCCGTTGCGCAGCAGCTTGCGCGTGTTCTTGCAGTCGGCATTCGTGCAGCCGAAGTACTTGCCGAAGCGGCCGGTTTTCAGCTGCATCTGGCTGGAGCACTTTTCACATTCGAGCGTCGGGCCGTCGTAGCCTTTCAGCTTGAAGCTGCCCTCTTCCACTTCGAAGCCCGGGCACTCCGGGTTGTTGCCGCACACATGCAGCTTGCGCTTCTCGTCGATCAGGTACGAATCCATCGCTGCGTCGCAGATCTTGCAACGGCGCTTCTTCAGCAGCACGCGCGATTCGGCTTCGTCGTCGGCGTCGACACTGATCGCTTCGTCGCCGGGCGTGAGGTTCATCGTGGACTTGCAGCGTTCCTTCGGCGGCAGGTTGTAGCCCGAGCAGCCGAGGAACACACCAGTCGTTCCCGTGCGGATCTGCATGTTGCGGCCGCACAGCGGGCACTTGATCGTGGTTTCGGTCGGATCGTTGTTGCGCATGCCACCGTCGTCCGCCTGCGCCTTTTCGAGCTGGTCGGTGAAATCGGTGTAGAAGGAATCGAGCACCTTGATCCAGTCTTTCTTGCCTTCGGCGATGTCGTCGAGGCTGGTTTCCATCGTGGCCGTGAAGTCGTAGTCCATCAGGTCCTTGAAGTTCTCGACGAGGCGCTCCGTGACGATGTCACCCATCTTCAGGGCGTAGAACCGGCGGTTCTCGAGCTTGACGTACCCGCGTTCCTGGATCGTCGAGATGATGGCCGCATACGTGGACGGGCGGCCGATGCTGCGTTTTTCCAGCTCTTTCACGAGGCTCGCTTCGCTGTAACGCGCCGGCGGCTTGGTGAAGTGCTGCATCGGCTGCAGTTCTTCGAGCTTCAGCGCATCGCCGACCTTGAGGTCGGGCAGCACGACATCGTCGTCCTTCTCGCTCGCCGGGAACACGCGCGTGTAACCGTCGAACTCGACGACACGGCCCTTGATGCGCAGTTCGAAGTCCGCGGCGGCGACGTCGATCGTCGTGCTCTTGTAGCGCGCAGGGGTCATCTGGCAAGCGACGAACTGCTGCCAGATCAGGTTATAAAGGCGCACAGCATCGCGCTCCATCGCGCTCAATGCCGACGAATTCTCGGTGACACTGACGTCCGACGGACGAATCGCTTCGTGCGCTTCCTGCGCGCCTTCTCGGCTGCTGTAACTGTTCGGTTTTTCCGGCAGGTACTTCTTGCCGAACTTCGAGTCGATGTAATCGCGGCAGGCGTTGACGGCATCGACGCTCAGGTGCGTCGAGTCGGTACGCATGTACGTGATGTGGCCGGCTTCGTACAAACGCTGCGCCATCATCATCGTTTTCTTCACGCTGAAGCCGAGGCGCGTCGATGCGGCCTGCTGCAGCGTCGACGTGATGAACGGCGCTTTCGGCTTCGACGTGGTCGGCTTGTCTTCGCGCGCGGCAACGCTGTAACTCGCGCCCTGCAGGATCTTGACGGCGGCCTGCGTCGAGGCTTCGTTCGTCGGGCGGAATTCCTTGCCGTTCTGGCGGATCACCTGGAAACGGAGCGCGTCCTTCTGCTTTGCCGCGAGCAGCTGCGCGTAGACTTCCCAGTATTCCTCAGGCACGAAGGCGCGGATTTCGCGCTCGCGTTCCACGATCAAACGCACGGCAACGGACTGCACGCGGCCGGCGGAGAGCCCGCGCGCCACCTTCGCCCACAGCAACGGGGACACCATGAAGCCCACGACGCGATCGAGGAAGCGTCGCGCCTGCTGCGCTTCGACACGTTTCATGTCGAGCGTGTCGGGCTGTGCGAACGCCGCTTCGATCGCCTTCTTCGTGATTTCGTTGAACACGACACGGCTATACCGTGTCGGGTCGCCGCCGATGGCTTCCTGGAGGTGCCACGCGATGGCTTCCCCTTCGCGGTCCAAGTCGGTCGCGAGGTAGATGTGGTCGGAACTCTGCGCGAGCTTTTTCAGCTCGCTGACGACCTTTTCCTTGCCGGGCAGGATCTGGTAACGCGCCTGCCAGCCTTTGTCCGGATTGATGCCCATGCGCGCGACGAGCTGCTCGCGGGCCTTGCGTGCCTTGTGGGCGGCTTTCTGGTTCGCGTTGAGTTTGCGCGTCTCCGCGGCGGCTTTCGCACGCGCCTTCACGTCGACGCCTTCGCCGCTGCCACCGACCGGCAAATCGCGGATGTGACCGATGCTGGACTTCACGATGAAGTCCTTGCCGAGATACTTATTGATCGTTTTCGCTTTCGCCGGCGACTCGACGATGACTAAATTCTTGGCCATTAGCTACTGATTTTCCTGAAGTTTTGTCTTGCCAGCGCGTGCGCCTGAGAGTTCAGGCTGATGCCGGCCGGGCTCCCTGCCCCGAAAAGGGCCGGGATTAAACCACCCGATTTTGGAAAAGAAAAGCGAAGCGGGTTGCACTGCTGAGCCAGGCGCTGCCGTGTGAGACGGCTTTGACGCCCGCTGGATTCGCCTGCGAAACAGTGGTTCGTACACGGTTTTGCGTGCGCGTGAAGGGTCAATATGGGGGCGATTTCGGCCGGGAGCTATATAAAAGCAGCACGACCGAGCCAGGGCCTGCCGGACCGCCGATGTGCCTGCTCCCGTGGACCGGCGTCGGAACCGCCTTACAGCGCCACTTCGGACGTGAAACCCAGTTTGTCCGTGCGCTCGCCCTTCTGGATCTCGCACAGGCAGTCATAAAGGTTTTGCATGACCGGGCCGACCTTGTCGCCGTTACCGTAGAAGCTATGCCACGTGCCGTCGAACCAGATCTTGCCGACCGGCGACAACACGGCCGCGGTGCCGCACGCAGCAACTTCGACGAAGGTGTCGACTTCCTTGCGCAGGTCGATCGGGCGTTCTTCTGTCGTCATGCCGAGTTCGTGCTTCGCGATGTCCATCAGCGAGCGCCGCGTGATGCTCGGCAGGATCGCGCGCGACTTCGGCGTGATCAGCCGGTTGCCGTCCAGCGCGATGATCACGTTCGCCGATCCTGCTTCTTCTATATAGCGGTGTTCGGCGGCATCGAGGTACAGCGCTTCATAGGCGCCCTGTTCCTGCGCCTTCTTCGTCGCATACAACCCGCCCGGATAATTCGCACCGGCCTTAACATCGCCGAGGCCCGCCGGTGCGGCGCGATCGAAATCGGAAACGGCCAGAGAAATGACCGATAGCCCGCCGCTCTTGTAGTACGGCCCTACGGGGCAAACCATCACGCGGAATTCGTATTGCTTGGCCGGGCGCAGGCCCATGTTCGGACCGACGCCGATCAGCAACGGCCTGATGTACAGCGACGCTCCGCTGCCATACGGCGGAATCCAGGCCGCATTCGCACGCACGGCTTCGTGGACGCCGCGCAGGAACAGCTCGGTCGGCACGACCGGCATCGACAGGCGTACCGCAGTGTTCGCCATGCGTTCGGCATTCAGTTCAGGGCGGAACAGCAGCACGCGGCCGTCTTTGGCCGTCTGCGCCTTCAGGCCTTCGAAGCATTGCTGCGAGTAGTGCAGCGCGGGGGAGCCCTCATGCAACTGGATGAACTCGGAAGTCACGAGTTCGCCGTCGTTCCAGTCGCCGTTGTCCCAGGTGGCGGAAAAACGGTAGTCGGTCTTCGTGTAGTCGAAACCCAGCTTGCTCCAGTCGATGTTCTTCTTTTCGATTGTCTTGGTCATGGCTGTCTCCGGCCCGTTTGCTCAGGGCGCCCCGCAAAAGTGAGGCAAGTATAGCCATATTTTCAAAAAAGGGGCAGGCTTGTTGACCAATTTTTTCGACCCTCTTCGCAGCTTCCTGATCGAGTCGGATACGGCTTACTGGAACACCGTCGTCGGGCCGTGGGGACGGCTGGCATTCACCCGTTCCAGTCCCTACCATGCCCGCTTTTTACGGATTTGCAGGCCGGAAAATGCACACTCGCCCACCGCTGATCGACATCGGCATCAATCTCGGTCACGACAGCTTCGACCACGACCGCGACGCCGTGATGGATGCCGCGCGCGCGGCCGGCATCGTGCAGATGATCGTCACCGGCACGAATGTCGCCGCGAGCCAGAAGGCCGCCGAACTCGCCGGTGACCATCCGGGATTCCTGTACAGCACGGCTGGCGTACACCCGCACGATGCGGGCACCTTCGGCATCGACACAAGCGCACAGTTGCATCGCATCCTGCAGCAGCCGCAGGTGGTCGCCGTCGGCGAAACCGGCCTGGATTTTTTTCGCGACTTTTCGCCGCGCCATCTGCAGGAACAGGCCTTCGCCGAACAGCTTGAACTCGCCGTGCAAACGCAGTTGCCGGTCTTCCTGCATCAGCGCGACGCACACGACCACTTCATCGGCATATTGAAGGAGCAGCGCGACAAACTCGTGCGCGGCGTCGTGCACTGCTTCACCGGCACGCGCGCGGAGCTGCACGCCTATCTCGATCTCGACATGTACGTCGGCATCACCGGCTGGATCTGCGACGAGCGCCGCGGCCTCGAACTGCAGGAGATCGTGAAGGACATTCCGGCCGAACGCCTGATGCTCGAAACCGACGCGCCGTACCTGATGCCGCGCAACATCGTGCCGAAGCCTGCTGGCCGTCGCAACGAACCGGCGCATCTCGTGTGGGTGCTCGACGTGGTCGCGCGCTGCACGGGCCGCGATGCAGTCGACGTCGCCGACTCGACGACGCGCAATGCCAGGGTATTTTTTGGCATCTGAGCTTTGTTATAGTCGGGCCATGAAAAAAAGAACATTCCTGCGGGCCTTGCTGGCCACTGGCAGTGCAGTGCTCGTCACTGACCGCTACTCGCCTGGCCGCAACGCGAATGTTCCACCTGTCGTTCTCGCACCGCCTCCAGCCGAAGCACCGCCCAGCCCTCCCCCGCTCCTCGTCGACACGACGCCCGAAGAAGAAATCGACCTGATGCTGCTGCAGGAAAGCGAGTTGCGTGCCGGCTACCAACACGGCGAGCGGGTACAAAACAGCGACCGCGGCACCGTCGTGCAGAACCCGGTCGACGTCGTCGAGCGGCTGCCGGACGACACCCTCGATTCCTACCTGCAGAAAGTTCGCAACTTCGATGCGGACTTCACGAGCGACGTGCACCTGGGAGACAACAACGGCAGGCTGTTATTGCCGACACTTGCGCGCCTCGAACGCGTGCAGAACTTCGTCGGCCACGCGCACTTCAACCTGATCGGCTTCGAGGAGATGCTGTATTTCGCGCGCAATTACCCGGACATCGGCGCGTTCGAAAAAGCCGAAGTCGACTTCATGGACGAAATCTTCAATACCGATGCGCGGGCCTATGGCTTCTTCGGCGAGAAAGTCTCGCCGCATCTGAACCATCGCATCGCGCAGCGCGACGTCGAGAAGATTGCCGGCAGCGGCCACTACCTGCTGAAGGGCGAATCGCTGAACCACTATTTGCGGATCCGCAAGGACGTCGGCGAACAACTCCTGCTGACCTCCGGCGTGCGCAACAACGTGAAGCAGCTTCACCTGTTCCTCGCGAAGACGCTGCAGTCCGACGGCAACCTGTCGCGCGCGTCACGTTCGCTGGCGCCACCGGGCTATTCGTTCCACAACGCGGGCGATTTCGACGTCGGCAAGATCGGCCTCGGCGAGTCGAATTTCACGGCGGATTTTTCGCATACGGACGAATTCCGGCGCCTGATCAACCTCGGTTACGTCGACATCCGCTATACCGACAGCAACGAATTAGGCGTGCGCTACGAGCCCTGGCACATCAAGCTGGCCTGCGACCACCACGACCACACCTGCGCCTGATCGAAGGGCCAGCCCAGTTCGAGCGTCCGTCCATCCGCTTCGACGGCAAGCACCGGAATGCGAATCCCATAGCGCTCGACGAGCGCATCGTCGGTGCTGATGTCGATTACCTCGAACCGGAAAACGCCGGCCCGCACGAAGGGCTCCAGCAGCGCTTCCGCCTGCTCGCACAGATGGCAGCCGGCCGTGCCATATAAATAGAGGGAAGCCGCCACGGGGTTGCCGGCGTCAGCCGTTCTTCGCGACACCGCCGGGGTTCTGCAGCGCGGCGTTCGCGATCGTGCGGATCAGCGCCGGCCCTTCGTAGATGAAACCGGTGTAGATCTGCACGAGCCGTGCGCCGGCCCTGAATTTCTCATTGGCGTCGGACGTCCACATGACGCCGCCGGCGCCGATCACCGGCACGTCGGGACCGAGCGCCTTCGTCAGCCATTTGACGACACGCGTCGAACGGCGACGCAGCGGCAGGCCGCTGAGGCCGCCGGCCTCGTTGCCGTGCATCGAATCCTCGACGCCGGGGCGATCGAGCGTCGTGTTCGTCGCGATCACGCCGTCGATGCGGTGTTTCAGGAAGGCCGCGGCCATCGCATTGACCTCGTCTTCGCTGAGGTCGGGCGCGATCTTCACGAGCAGCGGCACTTTCTTCTTGTGCTCCGCCTGCAACTGCGCCTGCTCCGCCTTCAGCGCCGCCAGCAGCGCATCGAGTTGCTCGCCGAACTGCAGGTTGCGCAGGCCCGGCGTATTGGGCGACGACAGGTTCACGACGACATAGTCCGCAACCGGGTACACCTTGCGCAGGCACACGAGGTAATCGTCGACCGCCCTCTCTACGGGCGTCGTCAGGTTCTTGCCGATGTTCACGCCGACGATACCGCGCCACTTGCGCTTCTTCAGCTGTGCGACGACGTGGTCCACGCCCTTGTTGTTGAAGCCCATTCGATTGATCAGCGCGAGGTCGTCGGCGAGCCGGAACAGCCGCGGTTGCGGGTTGCCGTCCTGCGGCAGCGGCGTGACGGTGCCGACCTCGATGAAGCCGAAGCCGAGACTGCCGAGCGCGTCGACATAGTCCGCGTTCTTGTCGAGCCCGGCAGCAAGACCGACCGGATTCGGAAAGCGCAGGCCCCATGCGACGACAGGTACCGTCGGCACATGGGGCCTGATGATCCCCATCAGGCCAAGGCGGTGGAGCCACTTCAGTGATTCGAGCCCGAGTTCATGCGAACGCTCGGCGGGAAAGCGGAACAGCAAAAAGCGGCCAATGGCGAAGAAGAAAGCTTGCAAGTGAGGATTCCGGACAAGAGGACAGGAGGCACAATTCGTCCACAATATAGACAGCCTTCGGGTGCCGCTCAAGCGGCAATTTCCTTCGCTTTTCCTCGTGATGGCTTTCACATAGAATCCCTCGCGCTTGCGCAAGGTTCCCTGTCTGCGATCTGGTCTTCACCGCGAGGCCATACCGAGAACAATCCTCACGAGAACGTTCATAAGAATAAGAACAACAAGAGCAAACCGAGACATACACATGGCCTACCACGCAGTAATCGCAGAACTGAAGAACTGGCTTTCGCACCAAATCATCGGACAGGAAAAACTCATCGACAGGTTGCTGATCGCCGCGCTCGCCGACGGCCACCTGCTCGTCGAAGGCGCGCCGGGCCTCGCGAAGACGAAGGCCATCAAGAACCTGTCGGAAGCCGTCGAAGGCGATTTCCACCGCATCCAGTTCACGCCGGACCTGTTGCCGAGCGACATCACCGGCACCGAGATTTACCACGCCGAAGACGGCAGCTTCCGCTTCCAGCAGGGCCCGATCTTCCACAACCTCGTGCTTGCCGACGAAATCAACCGCGCACCGGCGAAAGTGCAGTCGGCACTGCTCGAGGCAATGGCCGAGCGACAGGTATCCGTTGGCAGGACGACGTATCCGCTGCCTGACCTTTTCCTCGTCATGGCCACGCAGAACCCGATCGAACAGGAAGGTACGTATCCGCTGCCCGAAGCGCAGCTCGACCGCTTCCTGATGCACGTGACGGTCGACTATCCAAGCCTTGCCTCCGAGCGCCAGATCCTGCATCTCGTGCGCGACGAAGCGCGCCACGTGCACGTCACGCCGCCGGCCGTCGTACCACAGAAAACGCTGTTTGCCGCCAGGCAGGAAGTGTTGAACATCCACATGGCGCAGCCCGTTGAGGAATACATCCTGCAGCTCGTGATGGCTACGCGTAACCCGGAACATTACGGCAAGGAACTCGATACGTGGATCGACTTCGGCGCGAGCCCGCGCGGCACGATCGCGCTCGACCTGTGCGCACGCGCCCATGCCTGGCTGAAGGGCAAGGATTTCGTCAGCCCCGAGGACGTGCATGAAGTCGTGCACGACGTATTGCGCCACCGCGTGCTGCTCAGCTTCGAAGCCGAAGCCGCCGGCGTGAATGCCGACCGCGTACTCGACAGGATCCTCGAAGTGGTGCCGGCCGCGTAAGCGCCTGAATTCCCCGATGCCGCGCAAACGCCAACTGAACATCGAGCAGGACCAGTACCGGTGCCGCGGCGCGTTCATCAACCTGCAGCAATTGTTCAACCAGCGCCACGTCGCGCGTAACCTCGAACTCGACTACAACGCACGCGCACGCCTCGGCATGTCCGGCACGCACATTTCGAAAGTGCGCGGCCGCGGCATCGACTTCGAGGAATTCCGCGTCTACCAGCCCGGTGACGACGTGCGCACGATCGACTGGCGCGTGACCGCGCGCATCGGGCGTCCGTACGTGAAGGTGTTCCGCGAAGAGCGCGAGCGCCCCGTCATCATCGGCGTCGACCAGAGCCACAACATGTATTTCGGTTCGCAGGTGGCTTTCAAGTCCGTCGTCGCCGCTGAAGCCGCGGCGATCATCTGCTGGACGACGGTCGACAACGGTGATCGCGTCGGCGGTGTCGTGTTCAACGACGAGCGCCAGGAACTCGTCAAGCCGAAGCGCAGCAAGCGTTCGGCACTGCGCTTCCTCAATGCGACGGCAGACTTCAACCAGGAACTCGTGCACACGCACCGCGAAAGCGGCGGCAGCCCGGCATGCCTGCGCCAGGCGCTCGAGCAGATCCACCGCATCACGAAGCCGGGCTCGAACGTGTACCTGATCAGCGATTTCACGGCGTGGGATGCCGGCTGCGCGAGCTACGTGCAGCAGCTCGCGCTGCACAACAGCGTTACATGCGTGCTCGTATACGACGCGCTCGAGGAGAATCTGCCGCGCCCCGGTGTCTACAGTATTACCGACGGCAACTCCCGCAGTTCGATCGACACGCACACGCGCGCCGCGCGCGACAGCTACCACCAGCAGCACGATGCGCGCATCCATGCGCTGCGCGAACAACTGAACCTCATGCAGGTTCCCCTGATCACCGTACGCACCGACCAGGTCGTCATGGACCAACTGGAAACATGGAAGCAGAAGACCCGCTGAGCGAACTTGCCGACATCCACCTTCCGGATCCAGTCGGCTTATGGCCTCCGGCTCCCGGCTGGTGGGTCCTCGCCGCGCTCGCGATTCTCGCCCTCGTGCTGCTCTACAGGCGCCAGATTGCACGCGTGTTCCTGCGACGCCGGCTCGGTTCCGCGCTGCGCGAACTCGACGTGGCGTACCGCGCATTCGAAGCAGGCACCGATCGCAATGCCGCCGGCCTGCAACTGCTGCAAGCCTTCAACGCGATACTGAAGCGCGTCGCGCTCGTGCACTTCAGCGAGCCCGGATTACCACGCCTCAGCGGCCGCGCGTGGCTGCGTTTCCTCGACGAGAAAGTCGGCGGCAACGATTTCGCGGCAGGCGTTGGCCAGGCGCTCGGCGACGGCATCTATCGCCCGGTGTTCGACGCGGACGCCCCTGCGCTGCATGCGCTGTGCCGCCGCTGGATCGAACACTGCTACCTGCAGCCGCCCGCCGGGCCCCAGGCCGCGGAAAGCGCCGAAGCGAAACCCGAACTGACCGAGGCGAAGCCGCAGCCATGATCGAATTCGTCTGGCCCTGGGTGTTCGCCGCGCTGCCGCTGCCATGGCTCGTGCGCCTGTTCATGCCGCGCGCCGGAGCAAGGGATGCGGCGCTGTACGTTCCCTTCTTCCGCATGATGTCGCGGCTCGATGCGCAGTCCAAACGCGGGGCCACGCGCAATGTCATGCTGACGCTGATGGCGATACTCGCATGGATCGCACTCGTCACCGCCGCCGCGCGCCCGCAGTGGATCGGCGAACCGATCGAACTGCCGACGACCGGCCGCGACCTGATGCTTGTCGTCGACATCTCCGGCTCGATGGAAGCGCAGGACATGCAGCTCGGCGGCCAGGGCGCGAACCGCCTGCAGGTCGTGAAGGCGGTCGTCGGCGATTTCGTCGCGCGCCGCACGGGCGATCGCCTCGGCCTGATCCTGTTCGCCGCAAGAGCCTACACGCAGGCGCCGCTGACCTTTGATCGCGCCACTGTCGAAACGCTGCTCTACGAAGCGCAGATCGGCATCATCGAGGAAAACGCCACGGCTATCGGCGATGGCATCGGCCTGGGCGTCAAGCACCTGCGCGAACGCCCGCAGGCGAGCCGCGTGCTGATCATGCTGACGGACGGCGTCAACAACGCCGGCGAAGTCACGCCGCTGCAGGCCGGCGAACTCGCCGCGCGCGAAGGCATACGCGTGTATACGATCGGCATCGGCGCCGAAGCCGGCACGTCGAGCACGCTGTTCGGGCCGCGCACGGTGAACCCCTCGGCCGACCTCGACGAAGACACGCTGACGGAAATCGCCGAACGCACCGGCGGCCGCTTCTTCCGCGCGCGCGACCGCGAGGAACTCGAACAGATCTACAGCCTGCTCGACGAACTCGAACCGGTCGACCAGGAAGCCGAGACCTTCCGTCCGACGCAGGCGCTGTTCTTCCTGCCGCTGAGCCTCGCGCTCGGCCTCAGCTTCCTGATCGCGCTGTGGCGCATGCCATGGATGCAGATTGGCACGAGCAAGTCCTCCAGGACCGCGCCGCCCGCGGTGAAAGGGACCGCTGCGCCCGCCGCGCCACCGATGACGGGAAAAGCGTGATGCTGAACTGGGACCTGTTCGTCGAGAACTTCCACTTCCTGCGGCCGCAGCTGCTGCTCGCATTGATTCCGGCGCTCGTGCTCGTCCTGCTATTGCGCTACCTGCAGGGCAACCAGAGCAACTGGTACCAGGCGATCGATGCGACGCTGATTCCGTACCTGCTCGACAAGACCGCGACCCGCCAGCAAAGCTGGCCGCTCCATGGCCTGCTTGCGCTGTGGACGCTCGGCATCGTCGCCCTCGCCGGTCCGACATGGCAGCAGAATCCGGTGCCGGTGCAGCAGCGCGAGGACGCCGTCGTCATCGTGCTCGACATGTCGTTGTCGATGTACGCCGAAGACCTGCGACCCAACCGCGCCGTGCGCGCGCAGCGCAAGATCGTCGACATCCTCGACGCGCGCCGACGCGAAGGCCAGACCGGCCTCGTCGTGTATGCCGGCGACGCGCATGCCGTGACGCCGATGACCGACGACGTCGAAACGATCAACAACCTCGTGCCGTCGCTGATGCCCGACATCATGCCGGTTCGCGGCAGCAAGCCCGTGCAGGGCATCACGCTCGCGATGGACCTGCTCGCGAACAGCGGTATCGCGCGCGGCCGCATCCTGCTGCTGACGGACGGCGTGTTCCAGAGCGATGTCGCCGAAATAACGAACCTGCTGCAGGATTCCGGGCACACGCTGTCGGTGCTCGGCTTCGGCACGACCGACGGCGCGCCGATCCCGATGGGCCAGGACGGCTACCTGCGCGATGCGAACAATGCGATCGTGATCCCGCGCCTCGAGCGCGGCCCGCTGCAACAGCTCGCCTCGCGCAACGGCGGACGCTACGCCGACGCGGAACTCACCGACAGCGACATCGAGAACCTGCTCGGCGACGAGGCGCTTCTCGCGGCCGACGAAGCATTGATCGAAGCCGACCGCCAGTACGACACGTGGAACGAAGCCGGACCGTGGCTGTTGCTGCTCGCGCTGCCGCTCGCCGCCCTCGCCTTCCGCCGCGGCTGGCTGCTGTGCTTTGCGTTCGTGTTCGTCATGGTGCCCGACCGTGCGGCCTACGCCTTCGAATGGAGCGACCTGTGGCAGCGCAAGGACCAGCAGGGCAGCGAGTCCTTCCAGGGCGAGGATTACGCTGACGCCGCCGGGAAATTCAAGGACCCCGCCTGGCGCGCCGCGGCGAATTACCGCGACCAGAACTACGAGCAGGTGGTGCAGGACCTCGCGCAGCTCGACGACCCGGAGTCGCACTATAATCGCGGCAACGCGCTCGCCCGCCTGCAGCAGTACGAAGCTGCGCTCGCCGCGTACGACCGCGCGCTGGCGCAGGCTCCCGACCATGCCGACGCTCAGCACAACAGGGAAATCGTCGAGCGTTTGCTCGAGGAGCAGCAGCAGCAACAGGAACAGCAGCAACAGTCCGAAGGCGACCAGCAGCAGCAGGAACAGCAACAACAGCAGCAGCAGGAACAGCAGAACCAGCAGCAGCAACAGAGCGACCAGAGCCAGGACCAGCAGCAAAGCGAACAGCAGCAGGAAGGCGAGCAGGACCAGCAACAGCAGCAGGACCAGCAACAGCAGGAGCAGCAGCAGCAGAGCGAGGAGCAGGAAGGCGAGTCCGAAGAGCAGCAGGAGCAGCAGACGCCGGAAGGTGCGCCGCCGACCAGCGAAGAGGAACAGGCGATGCAGCAGTGGTTGCAGCGCATTCCGGACGACCCAGGCGAACTGCTGCGCAACAAGTTCCGATACCAGACGCAGCAGCGGCTCTTCGAGCAGTTGCAGAATCCCGGGCAGAACCAGCAGGCGAACGATCAGATATGGTGAAACGACTACTCGATGCCCTCGTTCTCGGCCTCGTACTGACGCTGCTCGCGGGCGGCAGCCTGGCGCAGAATTCCGTGGCGCCCTCTACTCCCCCGCTGTCGGCCTTCGTCGACCGCACTGACATCGCGATCAACGACGTCATCACGCTGACGATCCGCACTGATGCGAGCCTCGGCAACACGCGTCCTTCGCTCGATGGCCTCAACCGCGACTTCGAACAGGTCGGCGGTACGAGCACGCGCAGCACGTACACGAACAACAACGGCGCCATCCAGTCATGGAACGAATTCAGCATTTCGCTGCGCCCGCGCGCAGCCGGCACGCTGACGATCCCGGCGATCCGCGTCGGCACCGCCGTGACGAACCCGATCACGATCAGGGTCGGCGAAGCGTCGACCGATCCAGTCGACAGCAGTGACGAGATCTTCATGGAGTCGAGCGTCAGCAAGAGCGAGATCTATGTACAGGAGCAGCTGGTCTACACGATCAAGATCTATTATTCGATCGGCTTCGACCAGGGCGCGCAGCTGACGTCGCCGCAGGTTGGCGACGCGGTCGTGCAGCAGCTCGGCAGCGACGACAACTACCAGGAAGTGGTCAACGGCATCGGCTACAACGTCACCGAGCGCCGCTTCGTGATCTATCCGCAGAGCAGCGGCGAGCTGTCGATTCCGCCGGTGTATTTCACGGCGTCCGTCGGCCGCCGCAGCGGCATCAACCGCTTCTTCAACAACCGCTCGCAGATGCGCGAGATCAACCTCGCGAGCGATGCGCACGAGGTTGCCGTGCTGCCGCGGCCGGCGAGTTTCCCCGCCAACGCGACATGGCTCCCGGCCGCCGAACTGAAACTCGAGGAGAGCTGGAGCGGCCCGCTCGAAAACGTGCCGGTTGGCGAAGCCGTGACGCGCAACATCGTGATGACGGCCACCGGCCTCAGCAGCTCGCTGCTGCCAGGTATCACGTACGAGCCGCAGCCCGGCCTGAAATTCTATGGCGACCAGCCCGTGCGCGAAGATCTCGCGAACCGTGACGGCGTGGTCGGCAAGCGCAGCGAAGGCACGGCGATCGTCGCGTCGGATCCCGGCAACTACCAGCTCCCCGAAGTGCGCGTACCGTGGTGGAACACGACGACGAACCAGCTCGAGACCGCGACGCTGCCGGCGCGCACGCTTGTCATCCCCGAGCCGGAAGGCGGGGAATTCGTCGAGCCCGACACCGATTTCGTACCGATCGCCGGCACCGACGCACCAGCTGCACCCGTGCAGGCGGCAACCGGCAGCGCCAGCGGCATGAACCTGCTGTGGATCGGCACGACCGTCGGCTTCGCGTGCCTGTGGCTGTTCAGCACGATGATGTGGTTGCGCAGCCGCCGCGAAGGCGCTGAAGCGGCGCTCGTCCTGCCGCAGGGCCATGCACCGCAGGCGACGAACGGAAAGCAGAAAGCAGTCGCCGTGACGGCGCCGGACGCCGATGTCTGCCTGCGCGTGCTGCACACGGCCTGCGCTAACGCGAACCTGCACGACGTGCGTGCGGCGCTGCTCAAATGGGGCCAGGCGAGCTTCGGAAGCGGCCCGATGTCCCTCGACCAGCTGGCGCAGCGCATCGGCGATACGACGTTCAGTGCACAGGTGCGTGCACTCGACGGCGCGCTGTACGGCAACGCGCCGGGCAGCTTCGACAGCAAGGCGCTATACGAACACGTTGCCGCGCTGCACAAGCGCGGCGTGAACCGCCACGACAGCGATCGTTTCGCACTGCCACCGCTGTACAAGGCGCAGTAATTACCCTCCATAAAAAAAGAAGGGCCCGCTCCGGGCCCTTCTTCTTACCGGCTGTGTGTCGGGGCTCTGCCCCCGGATGGCTTACGCAGACTTCAGCAAGGGCTGCTGGTCGACGATCGTACGGCCATTGATCGGGATCGCACGCGGTTTCATCGCTTCCGGGATTTCCCGGGCCAGTTCGATGTGCAGCAGGCCGTTCGTCAGGCTCGCGGAAACCACCTTCACGTGGTCGGCAAGCTTGAACTGCCGCTTGAAGTTGCGCTCGGCAATGCCCTGGTGCAGATAGGTGCGTTTTTCACCGGTCTTTTCCTGGCGGTTGGCCGACACGGTCAGCGTGTTGTTTTCCGTCTCCACCTGGATGTCGTCCTCAGCGAAGCCGGCAACCGCCATCGTGATGCGGTATTTGTCCTTCTCGAGCAATTCGATGTTGTACGGCGGGAACGCCGGTTGCGTATTGGCGGTGTTGGCCACGGAATCCAGCAGCGAAGCCAGGTGGTCGAAGCCTACGGTGGTGCGGTACAGCGGGGCGAAATCGAAAGTCATGGTCATATCCTCATCAAGCAATATAAGTGTGTGATAGCCCGTTCCGACGGAACCGGGCCGGTTCGTGCCGGACTCGGTTGAGCTCCGGCACGGATAGGAAATAGGGATGTGCCCGAAAATTTTCAAGGGCGGAAAAAGCGGGAGCCTGAAGGACCAGGCCGCCGGCCGGTAGA
This sequence comes from Pseudomonadales bacterium, assembly GCA_036405915.1. Classification (GTDB taxonomy): domain Bacteria; phylum Pseudomonadota; class Gammaproteobacteria; order Pseudomonadales; family Pseudohongiellaceae; genus CAILUG01. The sequence goes on along the minus strand of DASWWP010000026.1, from coordinate 18,250 downwards.
CACGCCAGAAGCGTCACGGCTGAATGCCGGCCTGCTGCCGGGTCAGTACAGGTCGCCGCTGCGCACGACGACGCGGATGCCGTCCGGGTCCCAGAAACTGAAGCCGTTCGGCAGGATGTTTTCGATGATGCCGCCGGCCGCGAACACGGCATCGGCGGCGGCTTCCATGTCGGTATAAGCGACGTGGACCGAGAAGTACGCAATGCCCGGCGTTTGCCCGACCGGCGCCTGCGTCAACCGCAGCCGCGCGGCCTGCCCTACGCGGTACCACAGCGCGCCCGCCTGCAGCGTGCCGGTCTGGTCCAGCAACCGGGAATAGAACAGCGAATCCACTTCGAGGTTGCGGACCATCATGAATACCTCGTCGATCGCATAGGCCGTGAAAACGGGTGCCGCGGCATCGCTGCCTTCGTCGCGCGTCGCGAGCGTCGTACTCACCTGCTCCCACGTGTCGTCCGGCGCGAGCTGCGTGCGGATCCCATCGCGGTCGGCTACGACGACAGGTGCGCTGCTGCCGGCCGCATCGAGCCAGGCAATGCCCTGCGCCGCGAGCCAGCGCTGCGCGGCCGTCGCATCGAAACCTTCCACGCCGAAGCCGATGTGGTCGATGCGCGGCTCGTCCTGCACCTCGAGCGCGACATGGCTCTGGCCGAGCTGCAGGTAGTACCGTTCCGCCGCGCGGTCCTTCCACACTTCCGCGCCGAACACCTTCGCGTAGAAATCGCGCGCCCGCACGCTGTCGGCGACCGCGATCGCCACATGGTCGAATCCGCCATACACCGGCGACTGCTGCGCGCGCAACGATGGCGTGCACAGCAGCAGCATGCAGATGCACGTGATCGACCGGAGGTTCGTCATCGGCGCTGGCTCCCAAAATACGCGCGCGTCATACGCTGTGATCCATGAGCAGGCGAATGGCGCGTGCGGTGCTGTCGTCGAGCCACGTAAATTCGATGTTGATCAGGTAGCGCTGGATCCCATCCGGACGGCACGCAAGCACCTTGCCGTACACTTCCGGATTGTCGGTGGGCAGGAATGGCAACACGATGCGGATTTCGTCGAGGTATTCCTGCGGCTGCGAACTGACGATGCGTGCGCCGTGCAGCGACAGGTCGACGACCTGCGCCGATACCGCGTCGATGCTGACGAGCTTGTCCTCGAGCGTGTGGTAGTTCGCCGGCAGGTCGGTGTCCACGCGATGACTCTTGCGGCTGTCGCGCACCGGCAACTGGATGTCGCGCTTGCCGTGGCGGCCGACGACCTCGTACACGGTGATCGGTTGCGCCTTGCCCTTGAAATGCATTTCGCTGACGTGCCCGAGCACGACCTCGTCTTTCAGGTGGCGGTACAGTCCCTCGCTCATCAGCACCTGGCCGCGCAGGCAGTACGCCGCGAGCCGCGACGCCATGTTGACCTGGTCGCCGATCACCGTCAGCTCGCGGTAGATTTCCGAGCCGAGCTCGCAGGTAATGACAGTGCCGTAGTTCATGCCGATGCCCATGTAGATGCTCGGCAGTCCCCTGCTCCGCGCATTCTCGTTCACGTCGTCCATCGCGAGCTGCATGTCGATCACGCAGTCGAGCAGGTGGCGCGGCGCATCGGGATTGCCCTTGCTGTCGAACAGGGCCATGATCGAATCGCCCATGAACTTGTCGACGACGCCGCCATGGCGATCGATGATTGCGTTCATCGCGCGATAGTAGTCGTTCAGGAGTTCGACGATGGCGAGCGGCGGGTGTTGTTCCATCAGCGGCGTGAAGCCGCGCAGGTCCGATACAAGGATACCGAAGTCACGCGCCTGCGGAGTCACCGAGTCGGCGACTGACGACGCGATGATCGCATCGAGTTCGTCACGGAATTGCGCGGGGTTGGTCACTTCGCCAGGCAGCGCACGATACTTGTCCCACAGTTGCTGCAGTCCTTTTTGTATCAGCGTTTCGATGTAGCGATTGGCGAGCTTCACTCGACGGCGTCCCCGGAATGGTGCCGTCATTATAGTGTGTAAAACATGGGCGGACAGACCTTCGGGTCTGCCCCCATTCCTTATTCACAGGCCTTCAGGTCTTTACTTCATGCCCTGTCTCCTGGCCTGTCTTTTACCGCAGATTTGAACTTTATTCGCTGGCAGGTGTCGCTTCGGAAAGTAGAACCCGGGGCTGATCGCAACAGCACGAAACCGCCCCGGGTGTCAGGGAGCTTTCAGAAGGTCATCTGCACCCAGCTCCAGTAGATCTGCTTGTCCGCTTTCGCGGCAATGTCTCCCTGGCTGTAATCGGCGTACTTGATGCCAATCTGGTAATTGTTGCGAATCGGCAGGACCCACTGCAGGTTGATTTCGTCGCCGAGGTCATCCACCGCCGCCGTGCTGCGGTCGGCACTGTAATCGTGGTAAACGAATGTCGCCGTGCCATTGAACAGCGCGCGGCTGACGTTTACGTACACATCCTCGATGCCCTGTGCCGGTGTCGTCAGGAACTGGTCCGCCCAGCCCTGGAATGCATGCAGCGTCGCGAGTGGCGTCGCGAAGCCGTACAGGCCGCCATCGGAACCGAGCGACTCGATGCCGAGCTTCGCGGTCGTGCCTTTTACCGTGACGCCGCCCTCGAGGTTGTAGTAGTCGGCATCGAAGTTCGCCGCGCCCCTTTCCGATTCCTGCGTCGCGTATTCGGCGAGATACGTCCAGTCGAAGCCACCCAGGCGGCGCGTGCCGGTCAGCCGCATGCCGTAGGTATCGAGTGCGTTGTCGAGAGCGATGTCTTCTTCGAGCAGGTATGCATAACCGGTCAATGCACCAATCGGCGTGTTGATCACGCCGTGGAACAGATGGTCGGAGCTGTCGATGTCGGCGGCCTCGGCGAAGATGCGGTCGCGCTGCGTCAGGTAGTGGTAGTCGAGCGTGTATGTCAGCGCGGCGTCCTCCTTGTACTCGAAGGTCACGGCGTCGAAGGTCTGGTAATCCTGGCGCCAGGGCACGGCACCGATGAAACGCTGGTTGTCGTAGCGGATGTCCTGGCGGCCGAAACGCGCGGTAAAACCGCCCTGCACGTATTGCAGGTAGGCCTGGTTCACTTCGGTCGTTTCCGGGTCGTTGATCACCGAATAACGTCCCGGATTGAAGCCGGTTGCGGGAACCGAGTAATCGTCGGCGCCGACGGCATGTACGTCTTCCCCTTCGAGCACGGCGGTGAAACCCCTGTATGGCGCCGTCGTGTATTTCAGCGCGGTGCGCAGCGTGACGGCAGTGGCGTTCTCGAGCGCGTTGTCCTCGTCCACTCCCTCGTAACGCAGGTTGAAGGAACCCGATGCATCGCCGCGCGCGACGGCTGCATCGAGGGTCCTGACCTGTGCAGCGGCCTGCCCGGCCAGCAGCGCTGCGCCGACGGCGAGGGCCAGCAGGCGCGGATTGAATCGTTTCATGCAGTTTTCTCCTGTTTGAGTAAGGGTCATGGCCGGCTCACGCGACCGACTTCGCCGGGAACTTGCGCTTTTTCTCGGCGGCAGCACTCCCGATGTGCTCCACCTTGCGCTGTTTTTCGTAAAGGAAGCGCAATACCTGTGCACGCAGGCCGGCATACTCGGGCGTCGATGCGAGCGCGAGGCGGTCGCGTGGGCGTTCAAGCCGTACGTCGAGGATTTCGCCGATCGTCGCCGATGGGCCATTCGTCATCATCACGATGCGGTCGGACAGCAGCACGGCTTCGTCGACGTCGTGCGTGATCATGATCACCGTGTTCTTCAGCTCGTTCTGGATTTCCATCAGCGAGTCCTGCATGTGTGCGCGCGTCAGCGCATCGAGTGCGCCGAAGGGTTCGTCCATCAGCAGGACCTCGGGCCGCATCGCCAGCGCGCGCGCGATACCGACACGCTGCTTCATGCCGCCGGAAATTTCGTGCGGCAGCTTGTGCATCGCATGGTCCATGTGCACGAGCCGCAGGTTGTGCGCCACCCATTCCGCCACTTCCGCGCGGCTCATGCGGCCGCCATGCAGCTGCTTGACGGCAAGTGCGACGTTCTCGTACGCCGTGAGCCATGGCAGCAGGCTGTGGTTCTGGAACACCACGGCGCGCTCAGGGCCGGGGCGGTGGATTTCGCGGCCGTTGAGGATCGCACCGCCGCGCGTTGCCTCCAGCAGGCCCGCCACGATGTTCAGCACCGTGCTCTTGCCGCAGCCGGAATGGCCGATCAACGAAACGAACTCGCCCTTGCTTATCTGCAGGTCCACGCCCTTCAGCGCGGTGAACGTGCCTGATGGCGTCGTGAATTCCATGTCCACGTGGCTGATGTCGAGAAGGATGCTCATGTATTTTTCTCCTGGAGTGATTGCAATCAACGCGAGGCCGAAGCCTTGTCCCACGACAGCAGGCGCTGCAGCTGCAGCATCGTCACGTCGAGCAGGAAACCGATCAGGCCGATGGTCAGCACGGCCACCATGATGCGGCCCATGGAGTTCGTGCTGCCGTTCTGGAATTCATCCCACACGAATTTGCCGAGGCCAGGGTTCTGCGCCAGCATCTCCGCGGCAATCAGCACCATCCACGCCACGCCGAGCGACATGCGCATGCCGGTGAAGATCATCGGCACCGCGGCCGGCAACACGATCTTGCGTACGTGAGTCAGCGGCGGCAGGCGCAGAACCCGGCTGACGTTGATCCAGTCCTGCGGTATCGACGCGACGCCCACCGCCGTGTTGATCACCATCGGCCACAGCGCGCACAGGGCCACCGTCAGCAGGGAATTGATGTACGACTTCGACAGGGCCGGATCGTCGCTCGTGTACAGCGCGCTGACGACGAGTGTCACGAGCGGCAGCCAGGCCAGCGGGGACACCGGCTTGAAGATCTGCACGATCGGGTTCACGGCGCTGTTCAGCGTCTTGCTGAGCCCGATCGCGATGCCGAGCGGCACGGCGATCACCATCGCCACGACAAAGCCGCTCAGCACCGTGACGAGGCTCGTCGCGATCTGCGATGGAAACGTGGCCTTGCCGGTGTACGCACGCGGCTTCACCTCGAAGTTAGGATCCTCCGCGAGCTTCGCCGCGTTGCGCTCGGCCTGGCGCGCGTGGAACTCCGCTTCCTTGACACGCTCGTCGCGGTACTCGGTGACGAGGTTCTGCGCCTGTTCCCACACCACTGCCGGGCCCGGGAACTTGCCGAGGGACGTGTCGATGCGGTCCGCGGCGACTTCCCATACGAGCAGGAAGGCGCCGATGCCGATCAGCGGCACCGCGACTTCGCGCAGCACGGTCTGCAGCATGCCGCCCAGCTTCGCACCGAGACTCGCGCTGCGCGTACGTTCGTTGAATGCAATCGGGATGCTCATGTTCACCTCGTCGTGATCAGGGTTTCATGCCGGTTTTGAGACCGATCGGCAGGCTGTCTATGTAGGCGTTCGGCTTGTGGCCATCGAATTCGATGCCGTCGATGAAGGCCTGCGACGGCGCGTGGTAGCCGGTTTCGGCCGCGAAGTCGGGAAAGTCCTCAGCCTTCGCGAGGCCGTCTTCGACCAGCGACTCGGCGGCCATCTGGTAAATGTCGGCGCGGTACGCCTTCTTCGCGATTTCGTCGTACCACGCGTCGGGCTTGTCTTCGGCGATCTGGCCCCAGCGGCGCATCTGCGTCAGGTACCACACGGCGTCGGAGTAGTACGGATACGACGCGTTGTCGCGGAAGAACATGTTGAAGTCGGGCGCAGGACGCACGTCGCCTTTCTCGAATTCGAACGTGCCGGTCATGCTGTTCTCGATGATGTCCACGTCCGCGCCGACGTAGTTGGGCTGCGCGATGATTTCCGAGGCTTCCTGGCGGTTGGCATTGTTTTCCGCGTCGAGCCACATCGCGGCGCGGATGAGCGCGCGCGTCAGACGCGCCGTCGTATTGGGATTCTGCTCTGCAAATTCCTTCGTGACGCCGAAGACCTTGTCGGCATGGTGCGTGTAGATGTTGTCACTGGTGATGACCGGCAGGCCGATGCCCTTGAACACGGCCTGCTGGTTCCACGGCTCGCCGACGCAATAGCCGAAGATCGTGCCGGCTTCCATCGTCGACGGCATCTGCGGCGGCGGCACGACGTTCAGGAAAGCCTCCGCGTCGATCTGGCCGAGCGTTTCGCCGTTCGCGGGATCGTAATAGCCGGGATGCACGCCGCCGGCCGCGAGCCAGTAGCGCAGGATGTAATTGTGCGTCGACACCGGGAACACCATGCCCATCGTGAACTGCCTGCCGCCGGCACTGAATTCCTCGATCACGGGCTTCAGCGCGCTTGCGCTGATCGGATGCACCGGCTGACCGTCGCTGCCGGGTGGCACGTGTTCCGTCATGCCCTCCCACACTTCGTTCGATACCGTCACGCCCATGCCGTTGATGCTCATCGTGAACGTCGTGACGATTTCGGCCGCCGCGCCGTAGCCGATGGCGGATGCGAGTGGCTGGCCCGCCAGCATGTGCGAGCCGTCGAGGCGGCCGTCCATGACCCCGTCGAGCACCACCTTCCAGTTCGCCTGCGCTTCGAGCGTCACGTACAGGCCTTCGTCTTCGAAGTAGCCCTTCTCGTATGCGATCGCGAGCGGCGCCATGTCGGTGAGCTTGATGAAGCCCAGCGTCAGTTCGTCTTTCTCGGGCGGACCGATGTCGTCCGCGGCGGCAGCGCCTGCGATGCAGGCGAGTGCGCAGGCGAGTGCGCGTTTGGCGAAAAGCGAGGATGCTGAGCGTGTAGCCATGAGGTTCTCCCGTTACTGGCGCTGTGGACCGGAAAATAAAAAAGGCGTCTGCCCGTGGCCGCAGTCATCGACTGGGCCGGGGTAGACGCCTTTGTCTGCAAATGCGCACCGCCATTGGTGCACACCGCGTATTCATTTGTGCAGCATTGCCTGCGCCATCGTTGGCACCGGCAGCGGGATCAATGATCCGTGCTGCGTATTGCATTCTCTGTATCACGCAAAGCAAGCGCTGTGCCAGCCGCACGTCATGCGCAAAAAGGCCTGCTTTTCCTGCGTATTTCTTCGACCTTGTGCTTTACGCCGCTCCGCTTCTTCGAGACCCGCGCATCGCGCGGGTGCACATTCGATCGTCCGCGCACCAGATTGACGCCGGTCATTCGCCGAGATTGGAGATGGCAAACTGGCGCAGGTAGTCGCCGAAGCGTGTCGTATCGAGGCGGATTCCGTCGATGAATCGGTCTGCACCGAGCAGCAGTTTGCCGAACTGCCACGGCGCCGCATGGAAGCCCACCTGCGACAGCGTGCGCTCGGGCACCGGCAGGCCTTCCTGTTCACAGGCCTGCAGGTACACATCCGGCCTGAAAACGGCGTCGATCAGCGATCTGGCATCGATGTCGGGGCGCACCTGCCCCCAGCGCATCATCTGGCCCAGCATCCACAGTCCATGGGCAGGCCATGGGCAATTCGCCGCTTCGCGCGCGAAGGTATGCCGGCCGTTGCGCAGCGCCGCGTGCAGCGTCGCCGGCGGAAAGCCGAGGTAGTGCGGCTGCGTCAGGATCGCAAAGGCTTCGTCGCGGTTCGCGGGATCTTCGACCCACTGGCAACTGCGCAACAGCGCGCGCACCAGTGCGAGATGCGGGCCCGGATGCACGGCGGCCCAGTCGCGATGCACGGCCAGCACTTTTTCCGGCGCGTTGTGCCAGATGTCCCAGGAGTTCAGCAGGATCCGTCCGTGGCCCTGCGCCACGGCAACCTGGTTCCACGGTTCGCCCACGCAGAAGCCGTCGATGCGGCCGGCCGCCAGCTGCGACACCATTTGCGCCGGCGGAATCACGACGAGGTTCACGTCGTGATCGGGATGGATGCCGCCCGCCGCCAGCCAGTAGCGCAGCAGGTAGTTGTGGCACGAGTACGGGTAGACGGTGGCGAACGTCAGCGTCGGGCCGCCGAGTTCGCGGCGCTGGTCGATCAGCGCCTTGAGCATCAGCACGGACGTATGCGCCGACGCGGTCGCTTCCGGATTCAGCGCGCGCAGCTGTTCATAGAGACTGCTCGATACGGTGATCACGTTGCCGTTGCGATTCATGACGAAGCTCGTCGTCAGCGGTGCCTGCACGCGGTTGAGGCCGAGGGTCACGCTCAACGTCATCGGCGCGAGCAGCTGCGCGCCCTGCAAGGTGCCGACACAGAGCTTGTCGCGGATGTTGGCCCACGAGGCCTCGCGCGACAGCCTGACGTTGAGGCCAGCGGCCGCGAAATGACCCAGTTCCTGCGCAAGCAGCAGCGGCGCCGCGTCGAGCAGCGGCACGAAGCCGAGGGTTATCGGATTGGGGTCAGAAGCCATGCGCGCTCCGCAAATTGGTAACCGGCATCATTCGAGCAGCTCTGCCGCGGCGATGATGCTACGTGCGAGTTCGGGGATCTTGATGTTGCGATCCATCGCCATCTTGCGCAGGCGATGGTAGGCCTGGGCTTCGTCCATGCCCTTCTTCATCAACAGGCCCTTGGCTTTTTCGATCAGCTTGCGTTCGGAGAGCTGCATGCGCGTCAGCTCGAGTTCGTTGCGCAGCTGCTGGTATTCGCGGAAGCGCATGATCGCGACGTCGAGGATCGGGCGGATGCGGTCGGGGCTCATCCCGTCGACGATGTAGGCCGTGACGCCGGATTTGACGGCAAGCTCGATCGTCTGCGTGTCGCCGTCGTTCGTGAACATGACGATCGGCCTCGGCCGCTTGCGCGTGATCGCCTGCATCGATTCGAGGGTGTCGCGACCGGGGTTGTCGAGGTCGGCGATGATGACGTCGGGCTGCGAGCGCTCGACTTCTGCCTGGATGTTGTCGGCCGTCGTGACCTTCGCGACGACCTTGTAGCCCTGCGCCGTCAACGCTTCTTCGAGGACCTTGAAGCGTGCGGGCTGCTCGTCGAGCAGCATTATCCTGATCATGTCCTGCGTCATGCGGGTGTGGCACTCCGGAGCGCCGCTGCGCCGTTGCAGGCAGGCAATCTCAGGCTGGGTCTTTCAAGTTCCATGCCATGGAACCTCAGCCCCGCGCCGCCACGCACCGAGGACGAAAAACGGCGCACAGGTGCTTGTTTCCAGGGCAGGTGGCGACTTCGCGTCCTGTAACCGCGACGCGCGCTGCACCAAAAGAAGACCGAGGTGCACAGCGCGCACCAAAGCGGGCATGTCGCAGGCGCCGGGCTGCGTCGATCGTGGATGCCGGGGGTCGGGACTGCGTCATTCCGGCGAAGGCCGGAATCCAGCGTCGTTATAAGGGGGTTGACGATGCCGGACTCCGGCCTTCGCCGGTGACGACTTGAACGAGGTGGGAAATGCCTAGGGTTTCAGTCCAAAGCGCGCCCGCGCTTCAGCCACGGTAGCCGGCTTCGCGCCGTAGAAGGCGGCAATGTCGACGGCGGCACGCACCATCTCGCTGTTGTCCTTCGCGACGCTGCCGTCCGGCAGGTGGACGCCGTCCTCGAAGCCGACGCGCGCGAGGTCGCAACCCATCGCCATGCCGAGCGTGACCATCCGGAACATGTCGCGCCCGGTGGCCGTGATCCCCCAGATCGCCTGCGGGAACAGGCGCTGGCCTTCGTCGATGTTGAACATCACGTTGCGCGCGATCGCCGGCGTCGCGCCGAAACCGCCGCCGTGCAGCAGCCAGATGTTGGCGCGCGTTTTGTCGAACAGGCCTTCGTTGGCATAACGCAGGATGCGGTGCAACGAGCTCGCCTCGACGACTTCGTATTCGAGTGCCGATCCCATCGCATACACGGCCTTGATCGTGCTTTTCAGCAGCTCCGGGGAATTCACGTACGGCGTTTCCGCGGGATAGCCACCTTCGGGGTTGTGGAAGTCGGCCGATCCGCCGGCGATGCCGAACAGGTCCTGCCGCGGTTCGATCTCGAGCAGGCCGAGGCGCTCGGCGTCAGTGGGCCAGTAAAACTGTCCAGTCGCCGGGTCGCGCCGCACGCCGATGCCGTTCGTGGTCTGGATGAGGATCGGAGAGCGCGCGCGGATTTCCCTGATGATCTGCGCGTAGATCGCCTTGTCGCCGGTGTTCTTGCCGTCGGGCCCGCGCGCATGGACATGCACGAGGCAGGCTCCCGCTTCGTAACAGCGTGCCGCTGCCTCGCCGATTTCATCCGGTTGCTTCGGCACGATCGCGCCGTCGCGATCCTGCTGCATGCCGCCGTTCAGGGCGACCGTGATCATGACCTTGTTTCCCGGGAGCATCTCCCACCTCGCATTTGCCGATGTGTACACGATTATGCGGCGCGTCCGCGGCGGGGTCTGTCCATTCGCGGCAGGACAGGCGGCGCCCACTGTCATCGCGCCAGAGGACAACGCAGGCCGGGCCCCTGTGCGAAGATGCCGGCAGGTGTAATGGGCATGAGTGTCGTGATGAGCGTTAACAAGATTGCCGCGAAGGGCGAACTGAAGCTGGCGACGATACTGGCCTGCAGCCTCGTCTATCTGTTCGACGGGTTGATCCATACCATCCTCGGCCCGCTCGCGCCCGCGATCGCACGCAACCTGGACCTGAGCCCCGCGCAGATGGGGCCGGTGTTTTCCGCGAACCTGATCGGCCAGTGCCTCGGCCTGATGACGGTGCCGCTGCTCGTGAACCGCCTCGGCCACCGCCGCATCACGCTGCTCACGCTGCTCGGCTTCGGCATCTTCGAGCTGCTCGTCGGGTTTGCGCAGAACGTTTACCAGCTGTTCCTGCTGTGCATGATGACCGGCTACTTCCTCGGCGGCTGCCTGCCAAGTTGCCTTGCGATCGTCACGCTGTCGGCACCGCCCGAAAAACGTGGCCTCGCCGTCACGCTGCTGTTCACGGGCTATGGACTCGGCGCGACGATCGCCGGACTGATCTCCGGTGCCTTCGCCGCATCCGGCGACTGGCGCACCGCGTCGATGCTCGTCGGCGCCCTGTGCATCGCGTCCACGCTCGTGGCCCGCCCCTTCGTCGTGGAACCGGAGCCCGGCGTCAGCGAGGCCGCGCCCGCGGCAAAGGCATCCACGCTGTTCTTCGCCATCTTCGCGCGCATGCGCATCACCGGCACGCTGATGCTCTGGCTGCTGTTCATCTGCATGCTGACGATCAACTACTGTCTTTTCTCGTGGCTGCCGACGATGCTCGTGACGGTCGGGCGCGAGCCCTCCGTTGCCGCCACGTCGATTTCCATCTTCTCGCTCGGCGGCATCGTTGCCGCGCTCGGCGTCGGTTTGCTGATCGATCGTTTCGGCGCGATTCGCGTGCTGGTGACGTTCCTCGCGCTCGCCGGCGTCCTGTTGTTCGCAGTCGGACAGGTGCTCGCGACGGCCTCGACACCGGCGCTGCTCGTGCTGCTGGGACTCGGCGGCTTCTTCTTCCTCGGCGCCTACGGCGGCGTCAACGTCGTGCTGACCTCGTATTACCCCGACTGGCTGCGTGCCGTCGGCATCGGCTGGACGAAAACGGTCAGCCGTGCCGGCACCATCCTCGCGCCGGTGCTTATCGGCATCGCACTGAGTGCCGGCGTGCGCGAAACGTTGATCATGTCGTGGTCGCTGCTGCCTATCGCACTGGCGATCGTTGCACTTGCCGTAATCGCTACGGTACAGTCCCGCGCGCCTGCCCGCTGAATCCACGCGGGATCCAGCCGGAACGCGACCCATGGAAATCATGCCCATCACGCAGTGGCGCGCGCCCGCCGCGCTCGGCACCGCCTACGAAAGGCTGCTCGACGCCGAAGACATGCCCAGCTTCGGACCGACCCTTCTCGATGCACTCACGCAGCTGACGCGTGGCGTGCGCCGGCTCTACCTCTTCGAGGCGACCGGCAACGAAGACAGCCAGCTCCAGTACCACTTCTGCGAACCCTTCGTCGAAGAACTGTTTCCGACGTACAGCCGGCGCTTCCTGCGGCACGACCCGATCTGCGACGCCTACCGCGCCGCGCCCGCGTGCAGCGACGTCGTGCTGCAGCGCATTCGCCCGCGCGACATCGGCAGCGCGGCGTTCCGGCGGCAGATATTCGAAGCCGGCGGCATCGTCGAACGCATTTCAATCGTGCAGAAAGGCCAGCATGCCTGGCGCGGCATGAGCGTGGCGCGCCACGAAAGCCAGGGCTGCTTTTCCGACGACGAGCTGAACAACCTGCTCGCCCTCGCCTTCGTCGCCCTGCCGATGATGACGCGCAAGCAGGGCATGCGCCGCCGCGGCGGACTGTCCGTCGCGGAGCTGGAAGCGCGCTTCGCGCAACACTGCGCGCGACTCACGGCCCGCGAACGCCAGGTGTGCGCTCGCGCCGTTGCCGGCATGACGGTGGAAGCGACGGCGTCCGATCTCGGCATTGCGAAAACATCGGTGCTGACCTACCGCCAGCGCGCGTACCTGCGCCTGGACGTCTGCAGCCCACTCGAGCTGAGCGCGCTCGTCGTCCATTGAGCTGGCGCGCCCGCACGACTGCCATGCCGGCGCGCGCACGCAACGCCGGCACAGCGGACAATCAGGGACCCGTGCCGCGGAAGTAGGCATCGGCCATCGTGAAGGCATCGACGCCAACCTGCTCGCCGATACGCCGCCCCGGGATGTCGTCGAGCGTCGGATGGATGCCGCCCCAGATGCGCGAGAGGCTGGTCTGGTCGGCGGCGTCGCGATACGTGGCCCACTGCAGGATCACGTCCACCGACGGGCCTTTTTCATCGACGAGGAACTGGTCCTTCTTCGCGACGAAGCCGCTCATGCCGCCGGGGAAATATTCATCGCCGGTGAACAGCGTCAGCACTTCGGCGGCCGCGCGCGAAAACGTGCTGTGCCCGGAAATGTAGCCGGCAAACGGCGGCGTGACGAACTTGGCGCCCTGGTACGGCATCCAGTCCTTCGCAAGGATCCAGCCCACGCCGGCTACATTGCGGCGCGGATCCTCGACGTACTTCGGCCCGCGCCAGGTATACAGCTTGATCTCGCCGACGTTCTCGCCATTCGCACCGGCAAGCGGATCGCCCGGCTGCACCTGCTCGATGTGGCCCGGCACGAGGTCGAAACCTTCAGGATCGTAGTTCGGCAGGTCGGGACTCGTGCTCTGGCCACGCTCCGCCATGTAACGAATCACCGATATCGGCCGCGATGAGTCATACCAGGTCTTGATGCCCCACACGGTGACAGCGGCATCGTGCAGCGCGCCACCGAGCGCCATGTAGCCCTTCACGTCCCACTCGAGGTCCGACAGCACGGGACCTTCGCCGCGATATTTCTTCACGAGCTGTGGATGCTGCGATACCGAATTGAAGATCGTGTACCAGTGGCCCGGTGGCGTTTCGCTCTTCGGACCGTCGGCCCAGAACTGCGCAAGTACGCGCGTGTAGTCGCCGCGCGGTACGATCTGCGGTTCGTACGGCTGGCCGGTCGAAGGGTTCACCGCATGTCCGCGCGAGGTTTCGCCGCCGTCGAGCAGATCGTAGAAGTCACGGTGCGCGGCGGCGGTATCGGGATAGTCCGGAATGTTGCCGATGCGGCCGGGCGAGATGTCCCACATCACGCCATCACCCGGATCGAGATGTCCGCCCCAGATCGCGACGAGCTGGTGGCTCCAGCGCATGTCGTCCAGCTCGTTCGCGATGCCCATGCGCGCAGGTGCGCCCGGATCGTGATACATCCACCAGTCATGGCCGCCGCGCGTATGCACGGACAGGTCGGATTGCTTCAGTGCGAACGGCTTCACGCGCGCCCACTCCGCCGTCACGTAGCCAGGTGTCGCTGCCGGGTACGACACGCCGAGCTTGTCGATGTAAGCATCGAAGGCCAGCGGCTGCCAGCGATCGGGATCGATCATCGCGACGTTGCCCGCGCCGGAAATCGGCAGCGCGGGATTGGTCGGCTGGTAATGCGTGGACGCATAATTCGCGGCTTCGTTCGAACCGTCGACGAGGCCGTAGCCGATGACGCAGTCGGCAATGTGGTTGCCGAGCGCGGCGCCTGAGCCGGTGCTGTAATCGCGCGACTCGTCGTTCACGTCATAGCCGTACAGCAGCATCAGGTCGTCGAGCGTCCGCCGCAACGTCGCTGCGCCTGGCGAGTTCGCAAAGCGATGGCGGATCACGCGGTACGCGGCGAAGCTGATCGCCTGCCTGCGGTTTGCCTCTATGTCGGCAAAGCCGGGGAAACGCGTGTACGGACAGGTATAGCCGCTCACGGTGTTGCCCAGCAAATAGGGTTCTGCACTGCCGGTGAATGCGGCCCATGCGTCGTACATCGCCACCGACACATGGAACAGGTTACGCGCATGCACCGTCGGCCGCGGAGTATCGCGTCGGATGCCGTCGAGCAGCGCTTCGTTCCACGCGCGCGCGACGGAAACCTCGCGCGCGTTGTACATCGTGTCGATCCTGCGCAGCGCACTGAGGCTGAAGCGAGGTAATTGGCCCGGTCCGGTCCACGACGTCCGCAGCGTTACATCCGTGAACACCTGCCCGTCCGACGTGCGCACGAGTGGAATCGCGAGTCCGGTGTCCGGATCGTACGTCGGCCAGTTGGCCATGCCGCGATTCGTCGGCGTCGTGCTGATGACGCTGAATTCCTGCTTCGCGCTGTCGAGCGCCAGGCAGGCATCGTAGGCCTGGTTGGTATCGGTGGCGAGAACGGGCAGGCACAGGCGTCCGGTGGATCGATCGAACTTGGCTTCAGCGACGGGGGCGGCGACGAGCAGGTCAGGCAGCAACAACGGAAGTAAAGCGAGGACAGCGGATTTCAATTTCATTTTTATGAGGCCTCCGGGGGGCGCGATGGGGCTCGTGGATGATGCGGTGATCGGCCGCGCGAACGAACGGGGTGAATGTTGCAAATTACCGGCGGATTACCCGCAAAAAGGGGTGCTACCGGACACCCTTGCTTGCGCTACCATTGGTCGTCCAGCCACCGAGACCACACTGATGAAGCCCTCCCCGCTCGCACGTCCCCGCACGTCCGTTCGCCTCTTCCTGCTTGCATTCAGTGTCGTGGGCTGCGGCCCGCTCGGCGCACAGCAGACGATTCCAGTCGCCGAACTGCTGTTCGAGCCGGTGGCACTGGGCGACACGGCAACGGAACGCCCGCTCGTACCCTACGCGCAGGTGGCAGCGGCGTGGCCGGTGCAATATGGATTGTCGTCCGAACAGCGCGCCACGCTGGAAGCGGAACTCGCTGGCCTTGCCCAAGGCACTACAGGCGCAGACTTGCTTGCCGCAGGTTCGTTGCAACAACGCCTCGGCGACCACGACGCAGCCCTCGAAACATTGACGCGCGCGCTCGCCGCACCAGGTGCTGATGAACCCGCCGTGCGAGCCGCGATCGCCGAAAGCCATCGCGCACTCGGGAAGGAAGACGAAGCCGACGCGATGATCGAAGCCGCCTTCGCACTGCAGCAGGAACAGCATGGCGAGAACAGCGTCGACCTCGTCCCTGCACTGCGCCAGCTCGGCGACTGGAACACGCAGGCCTTCCTCGATCGTTCGAGCATCGCGCGCAACGTGAAGCATGCCAACACGCAGCAGATGATGATGGAGCCGCGCAGCGTGCTCGGCACCGAAGCGGAAACGACGCGCACGCCGCTGTACAAGCTGTACGAGGCGCGCCGCAATTACCTCACCGCCATCGGCGCATTGGCCGAAAAGCAGAACTACACGCACCCCGACCTGCTGCCGCTCGAGCGTGCATTGCTGACGAACTACTTCCTGCAAACGCACAACGTGAACATCGTGTACGAACCCGACTTCTACATGACGCGCCGCCAGCAGAAAACCGGCTCACGCCTCGACCAGAGTTCGATCGAACTGGCCAGCGCCGAAAACTACGATCTTGGCCGCCAGGCCCACCAGCGCATCACGGCCTACATCTACAACGACGAAAACGGCACGTACCGCCAGCTCGCCGATGCAATGCTCCAGGAAGCCGACTGGGACCTGCTGTACGAACACAAACCCGAAGCAAAAGAACGCTACGACACGGCATACAAGTTCTTCAACGAAAGCCCGGAGCTCGTCGCCGAATTGCAGGACCTGCTGTATCCCGACGTGCCCACCGTACTGCCGGTGTTCATGCCGGCACCGAACAGCCGCGCAAAGCTCGGCATACCTGCCGATGCACCGCCGTCGTTCTTCGGCTACATCGACGTGTCGTTCGAAATTGCCAAAGACGGCAAGACGAAAAAAGTGCGTGTGCTCGACAAGGGTGGCGAGATCGATGAGGACATCGAGCTGCGGCTGAAGGAATATCTGCGCAACCTGACGTTCAGGCCGCGATATGACGGCGCGGAGCTGGATACGGATGCGATGCGGGTGCGGTATTACGTTGGCGCCTGATTGATTCGCTGTCTGAGGAGCGACTCTGCAACGCGCAGCGCACCTAGCCTGTTGCGATCGCGTCGTAGACGTCGTCCAGGGTCGTTTCCGCGCTATTGTTAAAAATCATAAGTCGATGTTCGCTTGTTCGATCGCGCCATAATTCTTCGACCACGCGGCGGACTGCCTGTAACGCGGGTTGGCGATGGTGATACTTTCCCTGCGATTCAGCTGTGGCCTGGATAAGTGCGCAATAGAGCCCTGAGACCCCAGCTCGTCGTTTTCACCATTTTGATCATCAGATTTATCCCCGGAGCCGAGCATAGTTCAACGCGTAAATTTCGACTGTACGCTTACGCTTTGCGATCTCGAGGCCCGAAGAAAAACCAGAGGATTAAGCCCAGCAGCGGTAGCAGCAGCACTGCCAGTATCCAAATCAGTTTCTTCCCATTCGACGCGGAGCTTTGGAGAATATTGATAATCGCCCAAATATCTCCAGCAAGTATCAGGAGACCCAAGAGGCCGTTGTATCCGGAATTCATGATTTTTTCCTTTCCTGTTGCGTAGCTAAAAACCTAACGATTCGTGTGCGCCCTCACGCCGCTGCTAAAGCGCAAAGTGAAGGCGGCGTGGCTTTTGCGCTTTTTGTTAACAGCATAACAGCTTCAGTTTGTCGCTTTTGAGCGCCTTGTCATACGGCTTTTTCATGGACCACAACCTCTACGCGTCCTGCTCCGGCGCCTCGACCAACTTCGACAAGTATCCGCTTCTCAATCTCGGAAAGGCCACCTTCCAGGCGCTCCTTGGGATGAATAAGGAGTCTTGGCTTGCGCAAGCTAAATGCGCCGAGAACATTCATTTCTCTAAGAGCATTCCTCAAGCAACTTTCAGCCTCGATGAAGTCTCCAACCAATAATCGAACCGATGAGAAAGGCTTCTTCGGCAGAAATGTTCGAACTTCGCTTTCGGTGGATATAACCATCCGATCGAGATAAATCTCTACCTTAATGTCCAAACAATACTCCGGAATTGAGAGCCGTATAACGACGCTGTTCAGCGGCGAAATTGTTGAGGCGCAGCTTTTGCGCCCTTTGCAAAAGGTGTGGCACGGCAATTTCATCCGTTTGGAACGCCTTGTTATGCGGCACTGACCTGTACGTTGGCGACAAATAGAGATTAGTCATTGATGTGGCTTTCGATCCAGGAAAACTGCACGTGCCAATAGGGCAAGTCCTAGGAGGTACAATAGCCCTGACACTAGATTCAACACGTTCGGCCACATAATCGACACCGGTGCATCCTGAGTGCGCATGGTTGTCTGCATGCCAAGCATAGCAGCCTGAAGAGCAGTGCCCAGGAGCGAGCGAACTATAAGGAGAGAGAAGCCCCACGCTGCATATCTGAACGCACGCGGTGCCAGCTCTTTGCGCGACAAGGCAAAGTAAAGCCCAACCGCAGAGATTACCAACGTGGGGATTAGCACAGGCAGCACACTAAGAAAAACCGAAACTGTTAATCCGAGTGACATCTAGCTATTCCCTCCATAGAAGTTCTCGACGTACGCACTAAATCCTGAATACCGCATAACGCCGCTGTACAGGGGCGGAATTGCTGTGGTGTATCTTTTGCGCCCTTTGCAAAAGATGTGACACGGCGATTACCTCCCTTTGGAACGCCTTGTTAGGCGGATGGCACACTATTACTCGTCTCTCGCGATTGGAAGATGGCGGTTCTGAAAAGTGCGCATACTTCGACGGCCAAAGTAGTTGAACACCAATAGTGCGACACTATCTTCATACGGTTTGCCAGAAAACGGATAGGAAAGAATCCATTTGTACGCATGCCCATTCGAGTAAAGCACTTTTAGCGACGAGTCGCCGCACAATAGAGAACGGACAAAGCCAAGACAGTCTTCGCAAATCTCGTCGATACTCATCTTGAGTGTGATCACGTCCCATGGTGCTCCATGCCAACCCCCCCCCGCGTAAGGGTACAGCCCATAT
>DASWWP010000025.1:0-29934 GCA_036405915.1 Pseudomonadales bacterium | reverse complement strand
CGGTAATTGGCCTCGGGATCCCGGAGTGGGCCATCGTCGGCTTCGCGACGATCGCGGCCGCCGGGCTTTATCAGGCCCTGCGCAGATAACAGCTGTTTCGCTTCCGAAAATTTTTGGCGCGTTCCGCGAAGCTCTACTATTGTGAAGGCAGGATCGTTCGCGATGGCTTCGGGACATGGACGCAAGGTTGGCGACACGCACGCACAAGCTCACGACGGCTCCTGCGCAGGAGCAATCCCAGTGCTTCACGCACAAGCTCCTTCCTTCTCCCGGCCGCGCCGGATGCGAACTTGAGGCCTGCGAGTTCCTCGTCAGCAAGTGGCGCTTGCAACGCATCGAAGTGCGGAGGCTGCTACTGCAAGTGCTCAGCGGCGAATTGCTGACCTTTGCGCCGGCGGATCAGATGCAGACACTGCGCGCGCTGTGCTCCGAACTCATCGACTATGTCAGCATCGGGCACTTCGAGATTTACGGCCGCATACTGCCGCGCAAGCTGCGCGCCGACAGCGACAGGCATGCGCTGCTACAGCACATTTTCCAGAGCATCGGCAAATCGACCGACGCCGTGCTGACCTTCAACGACCGTTTGCAGCAGTTCGACAACGCGCCGCCCGGCCCCGCGTTCAGGCAAGTGCTCATTCGCCTGAGCCGCGCACTGTTGCTGCGCTTCGCGCTCGAAGAACAACTGCTGGAACTGTGCGGGCATTGATTCGCGCGCATCGCGGCGGTTGGACTTGGCCACGGCTTCGCTTTACAGTAAGCGCCGATCTTCGCTCCAGGTATGCCCCCCTTGTCATCCAGCAGCTCGTCCAGCAACAACGCCTACGCCCGCCGCTTCCCGCAGACCCGCATGCGCCGCATGCGCCGCGACGATTTCAGCCGGCGCCTGATGCGTGAAACGGTGCTGACGCCCGACGACCTGATCTACCCGATTTTCGTCGTCGAGGGCAAAGACCAGCGGCAACAGGTCCCGTCGATGCCCGGCATCGAGCGCCTGAGCCTCGACCAGCTCGCGAAGGATGCGAAGCACATATTCAGCCTCGGGATTCCAGCCGTCGCGCTGTTTCCCGTGACCGATCCCGCCGCGAAATCGCTCGATGGCCGCGAAGCATTCAATTCCGACGGTCTCGCGCAGCGCGCGGTCAGGACGCTGAAAGACAGCTGCCCCGATCTCGGCGTGATCACCGACGTCGCGCTCGATCCATTCACGACGCACGGCCAGGACGGCATCATCGACGAACGCGGCTATGTCGTGAACGATGTGACGACGGACGTGCTCGTGCGACAGGCGCTGTCCCACGCCGCCGCCGGCGCCGACATCGTCGCACCGAGCGACATGATGGACGGTCGCATCGGCGCGATTCGCAATGCGCTCGAAATGGAAGGCCACATCAACACGCGCATTCTGGCCTATTCGGCCAAGTACGCCTCGGCGTATTACGGGCCCTTCCGCGACGCTGTCGGCTCCGCCGGCAATCTCGGCAAGAGCACGAAGGAAAATTACCAGATGGATCCTGCGAACACGCGAGAAGCTTTGCAGGAAGTCGCGCTCGATCTCAACGAAGGCGCGGACATCGTGATGGTGAAGCCGGGCCTGCCGTATCTCGATATCGTGAAGGCCGTGAAGGACGAGTTCGGCGTGCCGACGTTCGTGTACCAGGTCAGCGGCGAATACGCGATGCATATGGCCGCGTTTGAACGAGGCTGGCTCGACGCCGACAAGGTCATGTTCGAATCGACGCTCGCGATAAAGCGCGCCGGCGCCGATGCGATACTCACGTATTTTGCGCGGGCACTAGCGGAAAAACTCTGAATTCGGCGCCAATCGTTACTATTTTGCGCGGCGATATCCCGCACCGATGACAACGACCCTTTGAATCGCGCATCTTTGACCTTATTATTCCGCCCGACGCTTCCCATCTGAACCGACGATTCCGAACCATTCACTGTCACGCATACCGGCACATTCAACCCGGCACATTCAACCCGAAGGTAAACCTATGAGCGAACATCTGAAGCACGTCACCGATGCCAATTTCGAAGAAGAGGTGTTGAAAGCCTCTGGGCCGGTTCTCGTGGATTTCTGGGCGCAGTGGTGCGGCCCCTGCAAGATGATTGCTCCCGTGCTCGACGAGCTGGCCGAGGAATACGCCGGCAAACTGCAGATCTGCAAGCTCGACGTCGATGCGAACCCGAACACCGCACCGAAGTACAACGTCAAGGGGATCCCGACGCTGATCATCTTCAAGAACGGCAACGTCGAAGCGAAGAAGGTCGGCGCGATGTCGAAGTCGCAGCTGGCGGCATTTATCGAAAGCACGATCTGAGTCGGCCGCCGCTGCGGTCCGGCAGCGGCTTCGTCATTCCTGCGGGGCGGAATCCAGCGTCCGGGAGAGTCTCGTACTCACTGGTTCGTAGCTGGCAAAGACACTGGTCCCCGCTTTCGCGGGGATGAGGCCTGGGCCTCGCCAGCGGCTCAATTTTGGGGCATCGGCTCCGGGCGCCGGGCCTCAATTTCTGGTAGACAGTTAAAAAACACGGTGCTAGATTGAGGCCCTGCTCGTCGCTTCGACACCTATTCCCAAGCGTATTTCGCGATTTTCGATTCGCGACTGTTCGCAAAAATGCCTGCAAAAGCTCGCATAAAAAGCACACAAACAAGCATACAAAAAGTTCGCAAAAAATTTCGCCAGTAACTAACAGCATTTGCCCAAAACCGTTCGCCTAACGTTTCATCAAAATAGTTCGCCAAGAAAAAACGCCAGTTTGGCCAAACAGTTTGCTTTAACGCTCTGCATATCCCGCTACTCGTGTGTCCGCTCGTTGCAGTTCCCGGGACTGTTGCAGCTCGTTTGCGATACAACATCGGCATCATTGCGCTGACTCCAACCCATCCTTTCAACCGCAACACTCCTTCCCGTCGCAGGTTCCCGCCATTAACAACATCATAAAAACCATGAATCTCTCCGAACTGAAAACCAAACCGATTTCAGAGCTGCTGGCTACGGCCGAAGAAATGGGTATCGAGAACGTCTCGCGTACCCGCAAGCAGGACATCATCTTCCAGCTGCTGAAGCGTCACGCGAAAAACGGCGAAGACATTTACAGTGACGGCGTACTGGAAATCCTGCAGGACGGTTTTGGTTTCCTGCGTTCGGCCGACGCGTCGTACCTGGCCGGCCCCGACGACATCTACGTGTCGCCAAGCCAGATCCGCCGCTTCAACCTGCGTACCGGCGATACGATTTCCGGCAAGATCCGGCCACCGAAGGAAGGCGAGCGTTACTTTGCCCTGCTGAAAGTCGACGAGATCAACTTCGACAAGCCCGAGAATTCCCGCACGAAGGTCCTGTTCGAGAACCTGACGCCGCTCTTCCCCGACAAACGCCTGAAGCTCGAAGCCGGCAACGGCAGCTCGGAAGACCTCAGTTCGCGCGTCATCGACCTCGTCGCGCCGATCGGCAAGGGGCAGCGCGGCCTGATCGTCTCGCCGCCGAAGGCAGGCAAGACGCTGATCCTGCAGAACATCGCGAAAGCCATAACGCGCAACTCGCCCGAGTGCCGACTGATCGTGCTGCTGATCGACGAACGTCCGGAAGAAGTGACCGAAATGCAGCGCTCCGTGCGTGGCGAAGTGGTTGCCTCGACCTTCGACGAACCGCCCGCGCGCCATGTGCAGGTGGCCGAGATGGTCATCGAGAAGGCGAAGCGCCTCGTCGAACACAAGGAAGACGTCGTGATCCTGCTCGACTCGATCACGCGCCTTGCGCGCGCGTACAACACGATCATTCCGTCGTCCGGCAAGGTACTGACCGGTGGCGTCGACGCCCATGCGCTCGAACGGCCGAAGCGCTTCTTCGGCGCAGCGCGCAACATCGAGGAAGGCGGCAGCCTGACGATCATCGCGACCTGCCTGATCGACACCGGCTCGAAGATGGACGAAGTGATCTACGAAGAATTCAAGGGCACCGGCAACATGGAACTGCATCTCGACCGCAAGATGGCCGAGAAGCGCGTGTATCCAGCCATTAACGTGCGCCGCTCCGGCACGCGCCGCGAAGATTTGCTGACGCACGACGAAGAACTGCAGCGCATGTGGATCCTCCGCAAGCTGCTGACGACGATGGAAGACGTGCCAGCCACCGAATTCATCCTCGACAAGCTGAAAGACACGAAGACGAACGACGAGTTCTTCCAGTCGATGAAGCGTAAATAAGCACACGGGATTCCGGCTTTCGCCGGAATGACGGCAGTGCACGTTCGTCACCCCCGGCGAATGCCGGGGTCCAGCGTCGTTGGACCCAGCTTATGTTCCGTGACCTCCGTGAGTTCATCAGCGCGCTCGAAAAATCGGGCGAGCTGAAGCGCATCAAAGTTCCGGTAGACCCCAATCTCGAAATCACCGAAATCTGCGACCGCACGCTGCGGGCGCAAGGCCCCGCGCTGCTGTTCGAAAATCCGAAAGGTTTCGCGATGCCCGTGCTCGGCAACCTGTTTGGCACGCCGCAGCGCGTTGCGCTCGCGATGGGGCAGCAGGACGTCAGCTCATTGCGCGACGTCGGCAAACTGCTCGCGTTCCTGAAAGAACCCGATCCGCCGAAAGGCTGGCGCGACCTGCTCGACAAGGCGCCGATCTTCAAACAGGCGCTGAACATGGCGCCGAAGGAAGTCAGCCGTCCGCCGTGCCAGGAAGTCGTGCTGGAAGGTGATGCCGTCGACCTCGATACGCTGCCGATCCAAACCTGCTGGCCGGACGACGTCGGTCCACTGATGACCTGGCCACTCGTCATCACGCGCGGACCGCTGAAGGAACGCCAGAACCTCGGCATCTACCGCATGCAGAAAATCGGCAAGAACCGCCTGATCATGCGTTGGCTGTCGCATCGCGGCGGCGCACTCGATTTCCGCGACTGGCAGAAGCAGCATCCCGGCGAGCCGTTCCCGGTGGCCGTCGCACTCGGCGCCGATCCCGCGACGACGCTCGCGACCGTCACGCCCGTTCCTGATTCACTGTCCGAATATGCGTTCGCTGGTCTGCTGCGCGGCAGCAAGACAGAGGTGGCCGCGTGCCTGCACAGCAACCTGCAGGTTCCGGCGACCGCCGAGATCGTGCTCGAAGGCGTCATCCATCCCGGCGACATGGCAGATGAAGGTCCCTTCGGCGACCACACCGGCTACTACAACGAAGTCGAAAAGTTTCCGGTGTTCACGGTAACGACGATCACACACCGCAGGAATCCGATCTACCACAGCACGTACACGGGGCGTCCGCCGGACGAACCGGCGATCCTCGGTGTCGCACTTAACGAAGTGTTCGTGCCAATAATCCAGAAGCAGTATCCCGAAATCGTCGACTTCTACCTGCCCCCGGAAGGCTGCTCGTATCGCCTTGCGATCGTCAGCATGCGCAAGCAGTACGCGGGCCACGCGAAGCGCGTGATGATGGGCGTGTGGTCGTTCCTGCGCCAGTTCATGTATACGAAGTTCGTCATCGTCGTTGACGAGGATATCGACGTGCGGAACTGGCAGGACGTCATCTGGGCCATGACGACGCGCATGGATCCGGTGCGCGACACCGTCAGCATCGAGAATACGCCGATCGACTATCTCGACTTCGCATCACCCGTATCGGGTCTCGGCTCGAAGATGGGCTTCGATGCGACGACCAAGTTCCCCGCAGAGACGACGCGCGAGTGGGGGCGGCCGATCAGCATGAGCCAGGAAATAAAAACGCGCGTGGATGCGCTGTGGGATGAACTCGGGATCTTTGACAGGCGCTAACGGCATGCGCCGTACGTTTGGCAGAAATCTGCGAAACTGTGTCGATTGAGCTCGCCTTGCTTCGACCCGAACGACGTTGATCCCCTCAACCGGGGCTAGTGTTTCGCCGGAAGCGGCACATCCGGCAACGGATGCTTCAGCAACCCGAGTGCCTTGCGGTAACAATCCATGCTGCTCTCGTGCTCGCCGAGCTGTTCGTAAAGGCGCGCGAGTTCGGCATTCAGCTGAGCAACGTGTTCCGGTGCGCGCGCAACGTGCAAGCCGTGTTCGAAGTACTCCCGCGCTTTTCCCCAGAGCTGGTTGCGCAGGCTGAGGCGGCCGAGCGTCAGCAGCAGCGCCGCGTTGTCCGGATGCTGTTTTTGCCAGGCTTCCATCGTCGCAAGCGCGTCCTGCGGGTTGCGGACATGCACGAAGCCGAGCATCGACACGAGCTCGTCGCTCCAGTCTTTCTTCAGGTGCGCGGTTAGCAGGTTCCCCGCTTCTGTATCCTGGCCGAATTCGAGCAACTTGCGCGCGTACAGCCCGACAAGCCTTTCGTCGTGTTTCAGCGCTTTCGGCAATGCGTGCCATGCATTGCGCAGGCTGTCGGCACCGGTGTGAGACGCAAGTTCGAGATGGCGCGCGTGTGCACGCGCACTGAGCGTTTGCATTTCAGCTGCGTCTACGACCTGGTGCTTCTCAAGGTCGTGCATCAGCCCGGCGAGCTCATCCCAGCGGCCTTGCGCGACATAGATGTCCTTAATCTGCGCGAGCACGAACGGGCTCGCCGGCGCGAGGCGTTGAACCGTCAGCAATAGTGGCAGGGCCTGCTCGGGCTGGCCGGCGCGTGCCTCGAGCCATGCGCGGAAACTCTTGATGCCGAGATCCTTGCCTGGCGCCGTACGTTCCGCTTGATCGAGGCACCAGTGCCAGGCCGTGGAATCGCCGCGCTGGTATGCCGCCACCGCGGCCAGCAGGTAATTCAATTCGGGAATCTCGAGGCGCTCGGCGTTTTCGACGAGCAGCTTGTAGGCTTCCTGCCAGCGGCCGAGCAGCAACAGTTGCACACCCTCGCCCGTTCCCTGGGCCGGTGCGCGGCGTAGCCAGCCAAGGCTGAACCAGTTCAGCGGATTGAGCACGCGCAGCATGAATAGCAGCAACCACGCGAGCACGACGAGCAGTATCACGCTGACAAGCAGCGTGGCGAGGGTGGCTTCGACAGTCGTGCCGCGAAAGTTGACGAGCACGTAGCCCGGATCGGACGACAGCAACAGCGCTATCGCGCCACCGACGACAAGGGCCAAGATGCTATAGATGAATAAGCGGATCACTGCGGCGCGTCCGCCGTCGGTGCGGGCGGCTCTGCTGGTGTTTCCGCTGGCGGCGGAGGCAACTCGCGTGGCGCTTCTGCATTCGTTTGAGCCGGCGAAGTGCGCGCCGCGGCGCCTGGCGCGTCCGCCTGCGCTGCGCGGGGGCCGACACTCGTCACCTGTTCGAGCGCGGCAAGCGCAGCGCCGCCCTCGGGCAGATCGCTGACGATTGCGGTATCGCGCAGCTCGGCGAGCGCAGCGAGGAAGTCGTCGAGCGCGCTGCCTTCCCCGCGCATCCAGCGCTGCGCTACCGTGCGCGCGTCGTCGAGCGCAGCGCGATACAGTTCCGGCTCGTCGCTCAACAGCGCGATGCGCGCCTGCTCGATGTGCAACTGTACGAGCGTGCGCAGCAGGAATTGTTCGCCGCTATCGAGTTGTGGTGCGATGTCGGTGGCGCTGCGCGTCACGACGAAGTAGCGGCCGAGCGATTGCTTCGCGTTTTCCCACCAGCCGCTCAGGGCGGTATCGCCGGCAATCGGCTGCACGCTGAAGTCCTGCACAGCGCCATCCACAGCGACGTTGAAGTCGGCAACGCGTGCGCTCAATCCGCCGAGCCGCGCGAACAGGCCGGGCACGTCGATCGGCGGCACGGCTTCCAGCGCCGCAAGTTCGCGCGCGAGCGCATCGCGCACGGCGAACACGGCGGCATCGTCCACACCCCGCAGGATTTCGTCAGCCTGTCGGTATAGCGCGATCGCCGCCTGCGTATCGCGCGCGACGAGCAGGCGTTGCTGCGCGAAACGCAACAGCAATTCGGCTTCGGCGAGCGGCACGCCATCCGTTTCGCGGCGACCGAGATCGCGCCGCAGTGCAGTGAGGTTGCGTTCGACGAGCGCGAGACGCTCGGCCTGGGCAGTGGTGGCAACATTGCTTTCCGCTGCACGCTCCTGCGTCTGGCGCAAAATCTCCTGCGAGGTTGCGCGCAGTGCCGCTTCGAGTTCCTGCGCGCGCTGCTGGAGTGCCGTATCGAATTCGCCATCACGTTGCTGCAGTGCCGTGTCGAGCGCCTGCTGGCGCTGCTGGATGTCGGCGAGCAGGCTCGTATCGATGCCTTCGCGCTGCTGAAGCTCGGCATTCCCGGCACTCAGGGCGGCCACGTCGCGCTGCAGTTCCATCTGCTGCCATCCCAGCCAGCCAGTGGCGGCGAGGGCGATCAGCACGCCCGTGGAAACGATGACTCCCGCGCCGGCGCGGCGTTCCTTGCGGCCACGGGACTGCGGGCGGGCAAGCGCTTCGCCCGAGTCTTGCGGCGGCAACGACGCATCGCTCATGCGGAAGCTCCGTGTCCAAGCAGTGAAAGTAGGCCGGAGATTATAGCGGCGTCAGTGGCGCCCTCGACTAAGGCAATACTTTGAAAGCCGAGCGCTTTTGCATGCTCGCCGAGCCGCGGCGACGAGGCGAGCAGCGGCAACTGTTCCCAGCCCGGGAGGCCGCCGAACAATAAATGCAGGTTGTCGAGCGCGTCCGCGCTGCTGATGACGATGGCCGACGGCGCGGCCTCACGCATCAGCTTGCGAAGGTACTTCCCGTCGTACTGCGGAGCCGCGCGCCGGTACAGCTCGAGGTAGTCGACCAGTGCGCCGCCCGCGCGCAGGCCTTCCGCGATGATTTCACGCCCGCCCACGCCGCGCACGATCAGCGCCTTCTTGCCGCTGACGTCCCGCAGCTCCGGCAACGCCATCAAGGCTTCGCTCGTCATGCGCTCGCGCGGGTAATGTGCCGTGAGGCCGCGCTGCTCGAGCACGGCCGCCGTGCCGGGGCCAACGGCGAAGTTCAGGATGCCGACCGGGTACTGCGGCCACCACTGCGCGATCGCGTCGAGCCCGAGCGTCGCGGCGTTCGTGCTGACGAAGAACAGCAGGTCGTAGCGATCGAGGTCGATCAGCTTCTGCCGCTCGGACGTCGTGAGCGGCAGCGGTTCGATGACGAGCAGCGGCAAGGTTTCGACGCGCGCACCGTGGCTTTCGAGCGCGGCACGCAGGCTGCCAACCTGCCCAGCGGGGCGGGTCAGCCAGATCGTAGTGCCGGACAGCGCGGAAGCACTCGGCATCATGTGCACCGTCAGAGCGCTTCGAGGATCGCGGCGGCACCCTGGCGCAACAGGTCTTCGGCAAGTATCTCGCCAAGCTCCTCGCTCAGATGCTTGTTGCCGCTGATGGCAGCGCGCAGCACCCGCTTGCCGTCCACCGAGCCGACGAGCCCGCGCAAGTTGAGCTCGTCACCGTCGATCAGGCCCAGCGCTGCGATTGGCACCTGGCAACCACCCTGCAACCGCCGGTTCATCGCGCGCTCGGCCTGCACGCACAGCGCAGTGGTTTCGTGATGCAGCGGCATCAGCAATTCACGCGTGGTCGCGTCAGCAATGCGCGTTTCGACGCCGACCGCACCCTGCCCTCCTGCGGGCAGCGATACTTCCGGCGCGAGGTATTCGCGGATTCTTTCCTGCATGCCGAGTCGGATCAGGCCCGCGCTCGCGAGGATGATCGCGTCGAACTCGCCGGCATCGAGCTTGCGCAGGCGCGTGTTGACGTTGCCGCGCAGGTCGCGGATCACGAGGTCGGGACGCGCCGCGTGCAACTGGCACTGGCGGCGCAGGCTCGAGCTGCCAACGATCGCGCCGTGCGGCAGGTCGGCAAGTTTTGCGTACGCATTCGATACGAACGCATCGCGGCAATCTTCGCGCTCGCAGATCACGGCAAGCCCGAGACCTTCGGGAAATTCCATCGGCACGTCCTTCATCGAGTGCACGGCGAGATCGGCGCGGCCATCCAGCAGCGCGACTTCAAGCTCCTTGATGAACAGACCCTTTCCGCCGATGCGCGATAGCGGCGAATCAAGGATCTGGTCGCCGCGCGTAGTCATCGGGAGAAGTTCGATGGCGAGGCCCGGGTGGGCCGCGGCAAGGCGGGCTTTTACATACTCCGCCTGCCATAAGGCGAGCGGGCTTTCGCGGGTGGCGATACGCAGGACGTTCGGGGACATGAGCGAAGTCATCGGAAATGTGCGCACATTGTACGGGACGCAAGCCGACCCTTGAAAACTTTTACGGCATCCCCACGTCCATGCCCTCATCAGGGGCCGGCGTTTACGACGACGGCTCCGTGAACTTTGCTTTGTCTGGTTTCGCTACAGGTCGAGCCATGTTTACGCCACTCGCGATGATCTCCGCCCGGGCGCCGCCGCCGCCCTGAGGCTTCACTGTTCCCGCACCACCCATAACCATAACCCTGTAACGGGAGGCTCCCCCATGCTCACAGTGAGCAACCTGAGCCGGTCATACGGCTCGTTCCTGGCAGTGGACACTGTCAGTTTCACGATAAGGCCCGGTGAAATCGTCGGCCTGCTCGGCCACAACGGCGCCGGCAAGACCACGATCATGAAGATGCTGAGCGGCTATCTCGAACCTGATGCCGGCAGCATCTGCGTCGATGGTGTCGACGTCGGGCTCGACGCGAAGCAGATGCAGCGCCAGCTCGGCTACCTGCCTGAAAACCTGCCGGTGTATCCGGAAATGACGGTCGCCGACTACCTCGATTACGCCGCCGATCTGAAAGGCCTGCAGGGCGACCTGAAAACGGCCGAAATCCGCCGCGCCGTGCAGGCCACCGACATCGGCAGCAAGATC
This sequence comes from Pseudomonadales bacterium, assembly GCA_036405915.1. GTDB lineage: Bacteria > Pseudomonadota > Gammaproteobacteria > Pseudomonadales > Pseudohongiellaceae > CAILUG01. Next base: position 19,179 of record DASWWP010000025.1, on the reverse strand, counting down.
CTCGCGCCGATCGCCACGCTGTCGCGCGGATACAAGCAGCGCGTCGGCGTGGCGCAGGCGATCCTCGGCAAGCCGCGTTTCCTGATCCTCGACGAACCGACGAACGGCCTCGATCCCACGCAAACCGAACACATGCGCAAGCTGATACGCGAGCTCGCGCAGCACGCGACCGTGATCCTGTCGACGCACATCATGCAGGAGGTCGAAGCGCTGTGTGACCGCGTGCTGATCGTGAAGGGCGGACGCCTTGTCGTCGATGCGGCGCTGGCCAACCTGCGCCAGGCGCGCGAGCTCGAACTCGTGACGAATCTCGACACAGGAGCCGTGCGTGCCGCGCTCAGCGCGACGCCTGTGAAGGCACTGCGGGCGGCTGGAGGAAACGACGGCGCGTGGCGCGGTTATCGCCTTGAAGTCGATGGCGGGAGTGACCTGCACGACGCGGCCGCCGGCATCGCCGCCGCGATCATCGCGGCCTCGGGCCATGTCGCCGCGCTGCAGCCTGTCGTGCGCAACCTCGAAACCCTGTTCCGCGACGTGAGTGAAGCTACGGAGGAAAAACGTCATGCGGCCTGACAACACTTCTATGAGCCTGATCCGCCGCGTCGCCGCGAAGGAGATCGGGCTGTTCTTCAGCTCGCCGATCGCGTGGCTGTTCCTCGCCACGTTTGCAGCGGTAACGCTGTTCATATTTTTCTGGGGCGAAGCCTTCTTCGCGCGCAACATCGCCGACGTACGCCCGCTGTTCGAATGGATGCCGATCCTGCTGATCTTCCTCGCGAGCACATTGACGATGCGCCTGTGGAGCGAGGAGCGCAAAAGCGGCACGCTCGAATACGTCCTCACGCAGCCGGTTGCGCTGTGGCAATTCGTACTCGGCAAGTTCGCAGGCTGTCTTGTGCTGCTATCCATCGCACTTGCGATCACGCTGCCGTTGCCGGCGACGGTCGCGCTGCTCGGGGAACTCGACTGGGGTCCGGTGTGGGCCGGCTATCTTGCGACCTTCCTGCTTGGCGCGGCCTACCTCAGCATCGGCCTTTTCGTGTCCGCCCGTTCCGACAACCAGATCGTCAGCCTTATCAGCGCGGTGGCGCTGTGCGGATTGTTCTATGTCGTCGGCACGCCGCTGATCACGAGCTTCTTCGGCACGGACGCCGGCGAGTTGCTGCGACAGCTCGGTACCGGCGCGCGTTTCGACGCGATCACGCGCGGCGTCGTCGACCTGCGCGACCTGTATTACTACCTCAGCATCGTCGCTGTATTCCTGGCGCTGAACACCTACAGCCTCGAGCGCGAGCGCTGGTCTGCACGCGGCGACCGCGCGTATCACGGCAAGTGGCGCAGCATCACCGCGCTGCTGGTGGCGAACGCCGTCGGCGCGAACCTGTGGCTCGGCCAGGTCACCGCGCTGCGCGTCGATGCAACGGAGGGCAACCAGTACTCTATTTCGGCGGCAACCGAAGGCTATCTGAACCAGCTGCAGGAGCCGCTGCTGCTGCGCGGTTACTTCAGCGCGAAGACCCACCCGCTGCTTGCGCCGCTAGTACCGCAGCTGCGTGACCTGATGGAGGAGTACGCCATCGCCGGCAACGGGCGCGTGCAGGTCGAATTCATCGATCCGGTCGAGGAACCCGAGCTGGAGGAAGAAGCGAACCAGCAGTACGCGATAGAGCCGGTGCCGTTCCAGGTGGCCGACCGCTACCAGAGTTCGATCGTCAGCTCGTATTTCAACGTACTCGTCAAATACGGCGACGAGTACCAGGTGCTCGGCTTCCAGGACCTCATCGAAGTGAAGAGCGGATCGTCGGGAACCGAGATCGACGTGCAGCTGCGTAACCCGGAGCATGACCTGACGCGCGCGATCCGCACGGTGCTCAACAACTTCCAGGCCGGCGGTAACCTGTTCGACACGGTGAAAGCCGGGCTCACGTTCAACGCCTACATCTCGTCCGACGATGCGCTGCCGGAGCAACTGCGCGAATTCCGCAAGACCGTTGCCGGCGCGGTGCAGAAAGTCGCAGATGAATCCGGCGGACGCCTGGACGTCAATTTCATCGATCCCGAAGCCGAAGGCGGCGCCGTCGCGCAGCAATTGACGGCCGACTATGGCTTCCGTCCTCTCGCGACGAGCCTCTTCAGCAACGAGAGCTTCTGGTTCTACCTGACGCTGGGCGATGGCACGCAGCTCGTGCAGATTCCGCTCGACGACATGACCGCGGCCGCGTTCGAGCGCAACCTCGAAGCCGGTATCAAGCGTTTCGCGAGCGGCTTCACGCGCACGATCGCCGTCGTCGCGCCGCAGGCCGGTGGCAATCCCGCGATGCCCTTCGCCGCGCCCCACACTGGCATGTTCAACGAGCTGCGCGAGTTCCTCGGCAGCGAGCTGAACCTCGTCGATGAGGATCTCGGCGACGGCAGCGTGTCCGGCAACGCGGACCTGTTGCTGCTGCTCGCACCGGAAGGCCTCGACGAAAAGTCGGTGTTCGCCGTCGACCAGTTCCTGATGCAGGGTGGCACCGTCGTCGCGGCAACCTCGCCCTATCGCGCGAACCTCGCCGGCGACAGCCTGAGCCTGGAGCCGGTGACGAGTGGCCTCGGGGACTGGCTCGCGCATCATGGACTGACTGTGGAAAACAAGCTCGTACTCGACCGCCAGCACGCGGCATTCCCGCTGCCGGTGACACGCAGCGTCGGCGGCTTCATGCTGCGCGAGTGGCGCATGCTCGATTATCCATGGTTCGTCGACGTGCGCGGCAATGGCCTCAATGGCGAACATCCGACGACGTCGGCACTGCCGCAGATGACGCTCGCGTGGCCATCGCCGATAAGCGTGGATGCGGAGAAGAACGCGGGCCGTGAAGTCACGACCTTGCTGCAAAGCTCCCCCGAAGCGTGGCTGTCGGAATCGACAGACGTAATGCCGGCACTAAACCCCGATGGCAGCACGGCGATCTTCGACGCGGAAGGCGAACGGGCGGTGCACACGCTCGGCGTCATCAGCGCCGGTTCGTTCACCTCCTACTTTGCCGACCGCGATTCGCCGCTGCTCGAAGAAGCGCCCAGCCCGGCAAGTGAGGCGTCGGCGGTGGACCCAAGCGATGACACAGGAGATGCGCTTGCTGCGGAATCCGCAAATGCGGAGAACAGCGGGCTTGCCGCGCCGCAGTCCGCCGAGGCGGACGATGCGCAGGTGTTCAGCAGCGTCATTGCGAAGTCGCCCGAGTCCGCACGCATCATCCTGCTGGCGTCGAACGACTTCCTGAACGACCAGATCCTGCAACTGCTCGGTACTGCGAACGAAGCCGATTACCTCAATCCGCTGCAGTTCGTCGCGAACAATGTCGACTGGGCGCTCGATGATTCTGGCCTGCTCGCGATCCGCTCGCGCGGCCACTTCAATCGCACGCTGCCGCCACTCGAACAGGGCGAGCAAATGGTCTGGGAGTACGGCAACTACGCGCTGGCCGCGATCGCACTGGGCGTCGTCGCAGCGTGGCAGCGCCGCCGCCTGCATGCGAAACGGGAAGCCTGGGCCCGGTACGCAACCATCGAGAGCGCAACGACCTGAGGAGAATCGACATGAAGACACAAACCTGGCTCGGCGGCCTGCTCGCATTGCAATTGCTGCTCGCAGCAGGCCTTGCACTGAACGGCCTGCACGCGCGCACGGCCGATAACGCGGCGCCACTGTTCGACTTCGAAACGGCTGACGTCGATCGCATCGTCATCGAAGACAATGCAGCCAAGGCGACGACGCTTGCGCGCAACGACGAAGGCTGGCAAGTCGCGAGCCTGTCTGGCCTGCCGGCGAACACGGCGAAGACCGATGGCATGCTCGACACGCTCGCCGGCCTGCGCACGACGATGCCCGTCGTCAGCACGGCAGCGGGCCGCGAACGGTTTGAAGTGACGGAGGAGAACTTCCAGCGCCGCCTGCGCCTATATGACGGCGATGAATTGCTCGGCGAATATTTCTTCGGTACATCGCCTGGCTTCCGCCGCACGCATGGCCGCCGCGCGGACGACGACGAGGTCTACGCACTGGCCTTCAACAACTTCGACCTGCCCGGCGATGGCAACGACTGGCTCGACAAGACGCTGCTCAGCGCAGGCGAGGCGAGGAAGGTCAAGGGTCCCGACTACGAACTGAGCAGCGATGGGACCAGCTGGAAGCTCGCGGCCGCCGATGCGGGCGAAGTGGCGCCGCAAGTCGATGCGGGCAAGGTCGAAGAGCTCGTGAATGCGCTCGAGTCGATGCGCGTGCTGCGCGCGGAAGACGGCTTGCCCGAAGGCGAGCGTGTCGTCGTCGACGTAACGACCAGCGACGGCGACCTGCGCTACGAATTCGCAACCGACGGCGCGAAGTATTACGTGAAGCGCTCCGATCACGCCCGCGCATTCACTATCAGCCAGACGGACTACGAGCGCATCGCCGGCAAGACGCGCCAGATGCTGATCAACAGCGCGGCTGCCGAGGACGTCGGCGACGACGCGGCGGCCTGAGATGCAATGGCCCGGCCGGGGTGCGCCATTTACAGCATCCTGGTCGGGTCTGTGCGAAACGCGATTTCCCCGCGTCACTCCCCGCTGCTATATAATCCGCCGCCATTCTTCTACCGGTCCTGCATCACGCGCGGGCTGACAACGCGAGCATCCTAATGAGTCAGGACAAACCCTGGGGCGGCCGTTTCTCCGAGCCCACCGACGCCTTCGTCGAACGATTCACTGCCTCCGTCGATTTCGACAAGCGCCTGTACGCCGCCGACATCCGCGGCTCGATCGCGCATGCGACGATGCTCGAAAAGGCCGGCATCCTGACGCGCGAGGAACTCACGCAGATCGTCGACGGCCTGAATACGATCAAGGCCGAAATCGAAGCCGGCACGTTCGAGTGGTCGATCAAGCTCGAAGACGTGCACATGAACATCGAGAGCCGCCTGACCGCACGCATCGGCCAGGCCGGCAAGAAACTGCACACGGGTCGCTCGCGTAACGACCAGGTCGCCACCGACATCCGCCTGTACGTGCGCGACGAGATCGATGCGCTTTGCATGCAGGTGCGTGCGCTGCAGGAAGGAATCCTCGGCCTCGCCGAGCGCGAAGCCGACACGATCATGCCGGGTTTCACGCACCTGCAAACGGCACAGCCGGTCACTTTCGGCCATCACCTGCTCGCGTGGTTCGAAATGCTGCAGCGCGATTTCGGCCGCCTGAAGGACTGCCGCGCGAGAATGAACCAGTGTCCGCTCGGCGCCGCGGCGCTGGCCGGCACGACCTTCCCGATCAACCGGGAACTGACGGCGCAGCTGCTCGGCTTCGACAGGCCTACCGAGAACTCACTCGATTCCGTCAGCGATCGTGACTTTGCAATCGAGCTCTCCGCCGCGCTGAGCCTGGTCATGACGCACCTGTCGCGCTTCTCGGAGGAACTCGTGCTGTGGACTTCGTCGCAGTTCGACTTCATCGACCTGCCTGACCGCTTCTGCACCGGCTCGTCGATCATGCCGCAGAAGAAGAACCCCGACGTGCCGGAACTGGTGCGCGGGAAGAGTGGGCGCGTCACCGGCCATCTCGTCTCCCTGTTAATGCTGATGAAAGGCCAGCCGCTCGCGTACAACAAGGACAACCAGGAAGATAAAGAGCCGCTGTTCGACGCACTCGATACCGTGAAGGACTGCCTGAAGGCCTACGCCGACATGGTGCCGGCGATCAAACCGAAGAAGGACAAGATGCGCCAGGCTGCGTTGAAAGGCTACGCGACCGCCACGGACCTCGCCGACTATCTCGTCAACAAGGGCCTGCCGTTCCGCGATGCGCATGAAGTGGTCGGCAAGAGCGTCGCCTTCGGCATCAGGGAAGGCCGCGACCTCAGCGCGCTGACGCTCGCCGAGCTGCGCGAGTTCAGCAACGTCATCGGCGACGACGTGTTTGCCGTGCTGAGCCTCGAAGGCTCGGTAAACGCGCGCAACCATACCGGCGGCACCGCACCGGCCCAGGTACGCGCGGCAATCGCGCGGGCGCGCAAAGCGCTCGGCTGAGTGTCCCGTACTCGCCCGGCTGTTCGAACGCGAGCAGCTGGGTTTTCGGGGCGCATCCGTAGGACATCTGCCCCCTTTCGCCCGAAGAACTTTTCGGAATCCGAAAATTCCCCATTCCTTTCATAATGTTCCCGACGCCTCGGCTTGCCGGAAATTGAGACACGGTGATAGTCTCGTCCGACCGTTGAGCAGGGGAGTTAATAACTATGCGTTTTACCGTAAAAAAAGTACTTTGCACGGCTCTCGCAGCCGGCCTCATTTCTACCGTCACCGCACAGGAAGGCCATCCGATCAAAGGCTCCTGGATCGGTGAATGGCAGGGTAACGACCTGGGCAGCAGCCTGCTCATGGTGATGAACTGGGATGGCAAGAACATCACCGGCATCATCAACCCGGGTACCGACAACCTTCAGATCGAGTCCGCCGAGCTGGATGCCAATGACTGGAGCATCACGATCAAGGCCGGCGAGTACACCCTGGAAGGCACCTTCGCCCGTCTCGAACTGCCAAACCGCTCGATTTCGGGCACGTGGAGTGGCGGCGGCGACAACGGCGCCTTCGAAATCGTCAGACAGTAAGCGTGGGCCCCACCATGAAAATTCGATCCGTACTCCCCTGGTCGCTCGGCGCTCTGGCGCTCGGCGTGGCCACGGCTTCTGTAGCGCATCACCCCATTTCCGCGAAGTTCGACGAAAATGCCGACACGGAGCTCAGCGGTCGTGTCACTTACGTCGACTGGCGCAATCCGCACGTCCACGTATTCATGAACGTCGAGACGCCAAATGGCGTCGAGAACTGGGCAGTCGAACTCGAAAGCCCGATCGCGCTGAGCCAGAGTGGCTGGGCCAACGATTCCGTGAAGCCGGGTGACGAAATCAATGTCACTGGCATCACGGCCCGCGACGGCACGCGCCAGATCTGGGGCGAAAGCCTCAGCGTAAACGGCAGCGCCGTATATGCCGTCAATGACGAAACCCCTGCTCCGTCGACGGAAGCGACGCCGCGCTGGCCCGACGGATCCGTTGCCCTCGGCACGACCGGCGGTAACCAGGACGGCTACTGGAGCTTCCCGAGCGAAACCGCGCTGGTCGAAGACGGCGTCACGGTGGAAATGAACGAATACGGCCTGCTGGCCAACGTCGACGACGCCTCGAAAGTGGCGCCGTTGCAGCCCTGGGCCCTCGGAATCTACAAGCTGCGCCAGGAACGCGCGCTGCAGGATGACCCGCTTTGGGTGAACTGCAAGCCGCCGGGCGGCGTGCGCCAGTTCCAGTCGGATCTCGGCGTCCAGCTGCTGGAAGACAAGGAAAACGACCGCATCTTCACACTCGTGGGCAGCGGCAACCGTAACTTCCACATCATCTATATGTACGAACGCGAAGCCGGTCTCGTCACGGGCGACGATGACAACCCGCTGTACTACGGCCGCTCGACCGGCCGCTGGGAAGACAACACGCTGGTCGTCACGACGCGCGGCTTCAACGAAGACTTCTGGTTCACGAACGGCGGCCTGCCGCACACAGACCTGCTTGAACTGGAGCAGCGTTTCACACGGTCTTCGAAAGGAACCATGGAATACTCGGTAACGGTAAACGACCCGGGCGCCTACACTCGTCCGTGGACGGCTAGCTGGACGCTGCAGTGGGTTGACGGCAAGGAAATGCCGGCGCACTTCTGCCAGCACAACCGGCAGTAACCAGTACCGGAAGTCGTTGCGGATTAAGAGTTCGTTAATCGTCAGCAGTTCAGAATCAGTACCGATACAAGCAGTTTCAACCTTCTCAGAGAGAGGATAGAGATATGAAAAGCACCGTAATCAGCCGTCTGGTCGCCGCTGCCATGCTCGTGGTCGCTGGCGGCGCGTATGCCCACCACTCGTTCACCGCCGAATTCGACGGCGACAAGCCGAAGGCACTGAAAGGCATCGTCACGAAAGTGGAATGGACCAACCCGCACGTCTGGATCTACATGAACGTCAAAGACGAAGCCACGGGCGAAGTCGTGAACTGGGGCGCCGAACTGGGCCCGCCGCACGGCCTGCAGCGCACCGGCTGGCGTCGTGACACGCTGCAGATCGGCACCGAGATCGCAGTCGACGGCTTCCTGGCCCGCAACGGCAGCAACCGCGTGAACGCACGCACCGTAACCGTCACCGAAACCGGCGGCCGTCCGGGCGTAACGCTCGACGCCGACTCCTCGATCAACAATGCCCGCGGCGGTCGTGGTGAGTGATATGCGTGTGAAACAGCTTGCTTCAGCCACGCTTGCGGCCGCTGTGCTGCTGTCTGGCACCGTTCTGGCCCAGGGTGCCGCGACCGAGTCGCAGGCCCTGGGTTCCCAGCGCGAAGCCGATCGGCCGCGCGTCCTGTCCGAAATGCCGGAAGGCGGTCCTGCGCCCGTCAACGCTGAAGGCAGGGTGCTGCTGCAAGGCCAGACGCCGCAGGACAAGGGTGTTTGGACGCCGGTATTCGGCATCCTCGACCCCGTCGCACCGGCTGAAACCGTGCCATTCCAGCCCTGGTCTAAAGCCCTCTACGACGCGCGCCAGCTGCACGAACTCGAACCACACGCGCGCTGCAAGGCCTCGGGCGCCGCACGCCAGTTCCTGACGCCGTACGGCGTCGAGTTCGTCGAGATGAAAGACCTCGGTCGCATGTACATCTTCGACATCGGTGGCCCGCACACCTTCCGTACGATCTACATGGATGGCCGTGAGCACCCGGCAGATTTCGCACCGACGAACTACGGTCACTCGGTAGGACACTGGGAAGGCGACACGCTGGTTGTCGACACTGTGGGCTACAACGAAGACTTCTGGCTCGATCGCCGCGGCCTGCCGCACACGGAGCAGTTGCACACGATCGAACGCTTCACCCGCGTCAACGAAAACGCGATCGACTACAAGATCACGATCGACGATCCGGGCGCGTACACCGAACCGTACGAAGGCGGCTTTTACCTGCGCTGGAACGCGGGCCAGGAACTGTTCGAGTATGTCTGCCAGCAGGCAAACTATGCACACGAGCTGATGGTTGGCCAGGAATCCTCGTCCGTGGACCGCAGCAGCCCGATCGTTCCGTAACGCTAAGCAACACCCTCTCTGACGCAAACGCCGGGCTAGTCCCGGCGTTTTCGTATCAGGCTTTTGGGCGTCACGGGCTGCTGGCAGAGCCCCCTTCAATACGCCGTGCTATTCCGCCTCGTACCGGGCATTCAGCTCACTGTACCTGACCAGTGCTTCCAGAAATTCCGGATGGTCTTCGGCGACCTGCTTCAACGTGTTTCGGTATACGCGTTGCCGGGAAGCAATCACGGCTGCGAAGGGCTGGCTCGTGATCGGCGCGTTCTTGTCAGTAGCAGAGGGATCGTAAAACAGGCGAAGACTCTCCAGGTAATCACGCGAGTGCGCCCTGAGCACCTGTATTTCGAATTCTGGCTGGCAGTGCAGCATACCCGGTCATTCGCGAACCAGTGGCCTGCTGCACGCTGCAGGAAATATCGAAGCGGTCATCATCGTTGAACTGGTTGAAGAGTTCATCGAGCGAAGGTTTACTCCGGGAAATATTTTGCTGCTGCTACTCCGGCGTACGCAGTTGGTTCGGCGCAGGCTCGTCGTCGCGCGCCCGTGCTTCTTCCTCGAGTTCTTCGAGCAACCTGCCATCGATCACCAATCGCTCGGAGTTCACGCGTTCGTTCGCCGGCGCAGCGCCCGCGCCGACCGTGCTCGTCGGTGGCGAGAGCTGGCGTTCGTTGAAGTCGCGGCGTGGCGTGTCGGCGGCCGCATCGCCGGTCGCTGGTTGCTGCGGTGCCGTCTCCGGTGTCGTCGTATCGACGACAGGCGGCGCAACGACGGCGGAATCGCGCACGACGGCGGTGGGTGCCGCTTCGTCCGGTGCATCGGAATCGCTCAAGCCGACGTAGAGCAGTATGGCGAGAACCAGTACCGCGCCGCCGGCGATGATCATGGTGTAGTTGCCGGCGCGCCGCTCGGGCTCAAAACGTATGTCGTCGCGATCAGCTCGCATGTCGTGTCTCCGGAATTAGTGGACCACGACTCATTGTAAGCTCCGCGCCATCAGCTCGCACGCAGCGGCTTGCGGAAGTGGAAAATGCCCCAGCGCAAGTAGCCGGCATGCGCTGCGCTGACCCAATTGTCGAGGTTCACGAGCATGCGATCCATGAATGCCGTGCTGATACGCTGGCTGAGCCGCTCATAGCGCTGCCGCAGCGCCGAGCGCACCGCGGTGTAATGCTGCAGCAGCTCCGGCGTCAGCTCACACCATTCCAGCTGCTCGAAGCCCTTGCGTGCGAATTCGCGGCGATACCAAAGTGGCGAGGCCATCGCCTCGAACTTGAAGCGCTCACACAGCGGCGCGAGTGTTTCCGGCGCGAGCATGTCCGCCTGCATGGGATCCGTGAACAGAACCTGTCCACCCGGTTTCAACACGCGGTCGATTTCTGCGACGAGATGTTCGCGACCCGATGCATATACGAAAACGTCCTGGGCCCATACGACGTCGACGGAAGCCTCTTCAGCCGGGATATCCAGTGAACTGCCGTGCAGCACGTCGATGCTGTCGTGCAGGCTCATGCCGCGGTTGCGACGACGGTTGCGCTCGTTCTGCACCTCGCTGATGTTCACGCACAGCACCTTGCAGCCAAATCGCTGCGCGAGGTAACGCGCGGCTCCGCCATAACCTGCACCCAGGTCGAGAATGCGGCCAGTGGCGTCGAGCGACAGCAGGCGGTCGGCCATTGCCACCGTCGCGCGATGACAGGCATCCGCGATGTCGATGGCAGCGGGGTTGCGACCGTAAAGCCCGATGTGCACCTCGTCTTCACCCCAGATCGCTTCGTGGAAGCGGTCTGCATCGACATTGTCGTAATAATTTTCCGCTGCGCGTTCTGCAGCGGAGCGCTCTGTTCCCATCCGGGTCCTGTAGCCCCGCATCAGCGGAGAGCCATGCACGGGCGTGAGTGTGTGGTTCGGCGACATGCCGAAATTGTTGGCGCATTACGTTGAATGCAGCCTGAATGCCGGCGCGCGGCATAGCCGGCAAATGAAGGCTGCATGGTAGTCAAAACTTAGTGGCGCGCAACCCTTTGCGACTCAGCGAAGGTTTCACCTTACACGTGTTGCAATGTCGTGAGTGTAACGGCTGAAGCGTTACAACATCGCTGTCAGCGCGTTGCGCGCGGACTCATTGCTGCTGCGCGAGAAGGCTTTCGACGAGCTCGATGGTTGCCTGCGACACTGGACGATCCGCGCGACCGCCGGCTTCGCCTTTCACCGCGTCGAGTACGGACTTGCCATTCGCATCGCGCAGCGTGATGTCGGCGCCCTTCTCGTCGACGAGATAGCGCACGACGTCATCCCAGTTCTGCATCGCTGCGGCAAACACGACGTTGTGTCCTTCCCGATTCGTCATCGTGCTCATGCGTGCAATTACAGCGTTGTGGCTGGACGTATCTTTCACTGTCGCGTCGATGTCCGCACCCGCTGCAAGCAGCGCATCCAGAACCGGAATCACGAGCGCCTGTTGCGAAGGATCGAAGGTGCCGCGCAGCACACCACGCGCATTGCCGAAGCCGGCGGCGGCCAGCAAGGGTGTCACGCCGTTTACATTCGGCAGGTCGACCTGCGCGCCGTACTCGAGCAGCAGTGTCACCGCAGCAAGATCATGCGAGTTTGCCGCGCGCAGCAGCGGCGTCGCACCAGTCGTCAGCAGGTCATCGACGAATCGCCCGCTGTTTCCGCCGCGACCGGGCCGATGGTGGTTAAGCTGCGGATCGCGGTTGACGCCTGCTTCGAGCAGCAGGCGCATGATGTCGAGCGCCGTAGTACCTTCCGCCAGCTCGCCGCCGCCGCGGGTTTCGCCCGGTCCGTACGAATTCATGTCGGTCGCGACATAGAGCGCGGTGCGGCCGTACCAGTCCCATACGTGCGGATTCGCGCCGCGCTCGAGCAGGAGCTTGGCGGCGTTGTAACGGTGATTGTCGATCGCGACCATCAGTGGCGTGATCGCTTCCGGTGTCGGCAGGTCGATGTCGGCGCCGGCGTCGAGAAGCGCGTCGATGCAGGATTCGCAGCCGGATCGTGCCGCATATAAGAGCGGTGTCAGGCCGCCGGCGGGACGATACTGCGCACGCGGCTCGGCCGTGATCTGGCTACCCCAGTCGGTGGCCGCCGCGCGCACGCTGACGTTCGCGCCGTGTTCGATCAGCAATTCCGTCATTGCGCCGTGTGCGTTCGCAGCGGCCCACATCAATGCCGTCTGGCCTCGCCACCGCTCCATCGCATTGACGTTCGCCCCGGCGTCGAGCAATTGCTCCGCTACGTCGACGACTCCCGTCGATGCCGCGAGCATCAGCGCGCTCTGGCCATCGGCATTTGTTCCTTCCGGGTCCGCGCCAGCGGCGAGCAGCATGCCGACCATGTCAGCATTCGCAATGCGCACGGCCTCGGTCAGCGGTGCCGCACCATAGCGGTTTTTTAAGGACGGATCGGCTTCACGCGCGAGCAGCAGCTCGACCATGCCAGCATCGACGTTATGCACGGCCCAGTGCAATGCCGTCGAACCGTCGGCGAGCGTAGCATTGACGTCAGCGCCGACGCGCAGCAACTCCAGAGCCCCATCGCGGTCGCCGGCGCGCACGAGACCGGCGAGACTCTGTTCCTGACTCTGATCCTGCGCCATTACGCTGCCGGTCGCGATCAACATCGAGGCAGTGGCGATCGCACGAAGGCAGGGGATGACCGCCCACGTCGGGACCAGGACGGCAAGTTTGCACATGGCGAACGCTCTCATTCGGTACTCTTATTTGGATACTTTGCGCATATTGTTCATGCGAGCAGTTTATACGCGCACTTATTGCGTTCTCATGGAAGCCGGTCATTAGTCGCGGCGATCTCGCTGCCACTGTCAGGCAAGGCCTGCATGCGGAAGGCCGGGCTCTGCACGATGCCGGTAATGAGCGACCGCAGCCGGTAATCGTCGGCTGCCGCGGCGCGCACGATCGCGCGCACCTGTGGCAGGTCGAAGTATTCGACTTCGCGGTTCAGTGCGTACATGAACAGCTTCTCTGTCAACGCGAGCGCGAACTGCTCCGGGCGCGCAAGCAGTTGCTCGCGCAACTCGACGGGTCCCTCGATTGCGACGCCGGTAGGCAGCACGGTGCTCGCATCGATCGGTGCGTCGGCCTGCTCGTCGACATCGCGCCACTGGCCGGTCACCGTGAAGTTCTCGAGTGCCAGGCCGATCGGATCTATCACGCCGTGGCACTGGTTGCAGCCCGGCTTCTCGCGGTGCTGTTCGAGCCGCGCGCGCACGGTCGTCGCCTTCTCGCCCGCGGCGACCGACAGATCCGTTTCGACGTTCGGCGGCGGTGGCGTCGGCGGGGTGCCCATCAGCTTCTCGAGCACCCACGCACCACGCAGCACCGGCGACGTGCGATCGCCGTACGACGTGCGCAGCAGCACGGCGGCCTTGCCGAGCAGGCCGAAGCGGCGCTCGTCGTCGAGTTCGACGCGACGGAACTGCGAGCCGAATACCGTCGTGATGCCGTAGTGGCGTGCGAGGCGGTCGTTGAGGTAGGTATGGTTCGCGCTCAGCAATTCATGCACCGGCCGATCGTCCAGCAGGATGCTGCCGAGGAACAGGCGCAGCTCCTCGGCGAAGTCCAGGCGCAGCTGGCCACGGAACGACGGGAACAGGTTCGGGTCGACATCGACGGCCAGCGGATCGTCAAGGTTCAGCCAGCGCAGTGCAAAGTTGTCGACGAGCGTCTGCGCACGGCGATCGGCCAGCATGCGCTGCACCTGTTCAGCGAGTACTGCGTCGTCGCGCAGGCGGCCTTCGCTCGCCAGCGCCAGCAGTGTCTCGTCCGGACCCTGACCCCACAGGAAGAATGAAAGACGTGTCGCGAGTTCCTGGTCGGTCAGCGCGAACTGCTGTTCCTCCCCGATGTCCTTGTTCGGGGAAATGCCGCGGTACAGGAAGTCCGGCGTCGCGAGCACGGCAACGACGGCCTGTTCGATGCCCGCATCGAAACCGCCGGCCGTGGCGCGGCCCCGCTCGTAAAAGGGCATCAGCAGCGCGATGTCGTCATCGTTGACCGGACGGCGCCATGCCCGTGTCGCCAGATTCCCGATGATGCGGCGCGCGCAGTCCGCTTCCTCGTCCGCGGCTTGCGGCATGCAGATGAACAGTTTTTCACGACTCGGCGTCATCGACAGCCCCGCGGTGCTGTGCGGTCCGGTAATCTCGATGCCATTCAGCAGGCGCGGCACGCGCAGTTCGCCTTCGAACGCGAAGCCGCCGTATGGCACGAAGCCACCGATCGTTTCGTCGGTTTCGACGCTAGCGCGTTCGATGAAGGTGGCAGTCACACGATGCGGCCCTGCGGTCACCTGCACGGGGATCTTCGCAAAGCGCTTCATCACGTCCGTTGCCGCGGGTGCGCCGCCCTTGTTGACGAGCGCGAAGTCGTCGTCGCCGCCTATCGTTTCGCGAAACACTTCTTCGTCATCGATCAGTAGTACGAGCGTGTGTTGCGACTCGACCGAACGCGGGTACAGACCGACGTCGAGATCGAGCACGCTGATGAGATATTCACCATCGGCTGGAAAATTGTGCGTGACCTGCATGCCGCCGCGCGTGCCGAGCGGCATGCCTTCCTGGTACGTGTCCTGCGCGGCGCTCGGCGCACGATAGAACGCGAAAGCCTGTTTCGGTAGCGGCTCGCCGACGGCGAGGCGCGCAACGGAGCGCGCGAGGTTGATATACGAGTCAAGAAAAGCCGGTGACGTGCTCAGCGCCGCGGCGATGTTGTCGAAACCATCGACTTCGATGTCGACGGGCAGGTACTCCGCCGTATCGATGTCGACCGCCAGAAGGTCCTTCACGACCTGTGCATACTCGCTGCGATTCAGACGCTGCACCGGCACATGCCCAGCCTGTGGACGCGCGTCGTTAGCATCGAGCGAGCCTTCGAGGAAGGCAACGAAGCGATCGATCTCCGCCTGCGTCGGTTGCTCACTCCCCGGCGGCGGCATCAGGCGCCCACGCAACTTGCGCACGGCGTGTTCCCATGTAGCCGTTTCACGCTCGACGCTGCCGATGTCGAGCAGGTCGAAGGCCACGCTGCCGGCCCAGTCTTCACTGTTGTGGCATTCGCTGCAGTACTGGTCGAGCATCGCGCCGGCATGGCCGGAGTTGAAGTCATCCTGCGCGTGCGCGCCCGCGCAAAGCAATGCGCTGGCAAATGCGTGACGCGTGAGGATTTGCGTGGAAAATTTCATGAGGTGAAGTTCGCAGCGAAGCCGGCGGGACCCGGTGTGGTTTGCCGGAGGATAAACGGCAGTGGAGGCCGTTACAACGGGCCGGCTTGCGTCAAGTGCACAGGCCCCTTTAGTACTGATGCACCTGCTGGCTTAAGGCATCAGGGCAACTTCACTTTGTCCGCACGATGGAGGTCAGGAATTCTCGAGCTGCTCCGTCGCCTCGAGCCACGCTTCCTCGGTATTCGACAGCTGACGCTTCATCTCGCCCTGCTCGTGCAGCAGTTTCGCGAGGAAACCTTTGTTGACCTCTTCATACAAGGTCGGGTCGGCGAGCTTCTGTTCGAGTTCGACGAGCTTGCGGTGATCGCGCTCGAGCTGCTGCTCGAGTTTCCTTACCTTGTCGCGCAGCGGTTTCAGTTCTTCGCGGCTGCGTGCGGCCTGCTGGCGCTGTTCCTTGCGGTCGCCGCCTTTTCCTGGCTGATCGCTACCTGCCGGCTTAAGCGCCGACTTCGGCGCCGCTTTCGGCCCGTTGCCGCCGGCCTTCGCAGTGCCCTGCGACGTACCGCTATTCTGCATGACGAGCTGCTCATAGTCGTCGAGCGAGCCTTCGAAGAATTCGACCTTGCCGCCGCGGATGATCAGGAACTGGTCGACGGTGTTGTTCAGCAGGTGGCGATCGTGCGACACGAGGATCAATGCGCCACCATATTCCTGCAGCGCTCGCGTCAGCGCATGCACCATTTCGAGGTCGAGATGGTTCGTCGGTTCGTCCATCAGCAGCAGGTTGGGCCGCTGCCACGCGATGAGGCAGAGCGCGAGCCGCGACTTTTCACCGCCGGAGAATGCGCGGATCGGCGTGTCGACCTGTTCGCCGCGGAACGCGAACGAGCCGAGGAAGTTGCGCAGGTCCTGCTCGGCCGCCTTCGGGTCCTGGCGGCGCATCAATAGCAGCGGCGAGGCGTCCTGGTCGAGTACGTCTGTCTGGTGCTGCGCACAGTAGCCGAGCGCGAGATGGTCGGAGTAATGGACCTTGCCCGCGAGCAGCTCCTGCTGGCCGACGAGCGTCTTCAGCAGCGTCGACTTGCCCTGTCCATTCGGTCCGAGCAGGCCGAGGCGCGCATCGCCGGCGATCGTGATCGAGAACCTGTCGAACAGCTTGCGGTTGTAGCCAACCGCGATCTCCTCGCACGTGATCACGGTGGCCGGCGTCTTCACGGCTTCGCGGAAGCGGAACTGGAACGGCGAATCGATGTGCGCAGGCTCGATGTCGACCATGCGCTGCAGTTCCTTCACGCGGCTCTGCGCCTGACGTGCCTTGCTGGCCTTGGCCTTGAAGCGGCGAACGAAGTCCTCGATGTGCGCCTTGCGTTCCTGCTGCTTCTCGTACGCGGCCTGTTGCTGCGCGAGTCGCTCGGCCTTCTGCACTTCGTACGCGGAGTAATTGCCGCGGTACTGGATCAGCTTTTTATTCTCGAAGCTGATCGTCTGCGTGATGACGTCGTCCAGGAACTGGCGGTCGTGGGAGATCAGCATGACGGTGCCTTCGTAGCGCTGCAGCCACTGGCGCAGCCACAGCGTGGCTTCAAGGTCGAGATGGTTCGTCGGTTCGTCGAGCAGGAGCAAGTCCGACGGCTGCATCAGCGCCTGTGCGAGGTTAAGGCGAATGCGCCAGCCGCCGGAGAATTCGGCCACGGTCTTCTCAAATTCCTCGGGGGCGAAGCCGAGACCGCTGAGCAACTGCTCGGCGCGGTTAGGCACGCTATAGCCGTCGATCGCGTCCATGTCGGCGAACAGATGTGCCATCGCATCGTGGTCGTCGCGGGCTTCGGCCTGTTGCAGTGCAAGTTCGATCTGGCGGAAACGCTGGTGACCATCCATCACGTAATCGACGGCGCTGCGATCGGAGGCTTCGGTCTCCTGTTTCATCTGCGCGCGCGCGAGGGCTTCCGGCATCAGGATCTCGCCGCCGTCGAGCGCCATTTCGCCCATCAGCAGGCGAAACAGCGTGGACTTGCCGCAGCCATTGCGGCCGATCACGCCGACCTTCTGGCCGGGATAGATCGCAACGCTGGTACTTTCCAGCAGGGGCGTGTGGCCCTGGTAGAGGGTGATGTCCTGCAGGGTGATCATTGAAATGCGCGCGCTTCGGACTGCGAAGGGCGCGCATTATAGAGGAAGCGTGAAGGACCACCTAACCGCGGTGACGCGGCGTGCTACAGCAACGTGGCGCGTATCGCGTGTGACTCGCTGTCGCTGTGGATCCACACGCCATCGCGGCCGAAACCGGGAATGGGCGTCGTTTCGACGTCGACCAGCTTGCCGCCGACGTGCAGGTCCGCCGGCAGCGGCCCCCCGATCAGCGACCGCGACACGACGAGGTTCTTCATGACCTTCAGGTTGCGCGGCAAACGCTCGAGCTTGCAGCCGACGAGGTACAGCGTCTCGTCCACCATCAGGTCGTCGGGCAAGGCCTCGATTCGTGTGCGATACATGTTCAGCGAACCCCGCACGCGCAGGCCGTTCATCAGCCCCGGGATGCGTGCCTCGGACAGATCGAGGTCGCCGGACACGTCGATGAATCCGGGCAGGGCCTCCAGCTGGCAGCCGCGCAGGATCAGGGACCCGCCTACCCGCAGGTTTTGCGGCAGCGCGCGCAGCGGTGTGTTCGATATGTCGAGCGACCCGCGCACGAGCAGGCGGTCGGGCAGCGCGCGGATCAGCGCATCGGTGAGGTTGAGGTCGCCATACACTTCCAGCTGCTGCGGCAACCGCATGTTGCGCTGGCGCGCGAGGTTCAGGTGGCCGTGTACTTCGAGCACGTCACTGCGATACTTGTGATAGATGCCACGGATGGCGAGGTACTCCAGCAAGTCCATTTTTCAAGCCTCGTTCTGCGTTTTTCGAGCACACAATCGTGTGCTGGCGACGCAGTATCACTCCGCCGGGCGCTGATCCGGGTCGAAATTAATGTAAAGAAATGTATCGGGAGAGGCTAAACGCAGGACTCATTCACGAATGCGCCGCGGCAGGCCGTCGGCCTCGCTGCGCGCATAGGCGATGTTGTTACCGCCGGGAATCAGCGCGATCGGTGAACGCAGGCGGTAACCTTCGTTGCGCACCGTCTCGATGATGGAATCGCTATTCTCGCTCTGCGTCGTGTCGACGATCTTGCGCAGCTTCGAAATCAGGTTGTCTATGCGCCTGTCATTCGGATTCCACGTGACATGGAAAATGCACTGGCTGATTTCCTCCCGATCGATGAACGCCGGGTGCTTGGTGATCAGCAGCGTCATCAATTCGGCTTCCTTCACATGCAGCACGGCGCGCGTGGCGTCGGAGAAGTACAGGCGGCGCCACTCGGGTGCAAAGTACAGCGGCACCTTGGCCGAACGCCGCGTGACGCTCGTGTCCGGCGGGTACGGTCCGGCGCTCGGCTCGCTCGTGGCGTGGAGGTATTTGCGCGTACAGGCTTTCACGCGTGCCGCGAGTTCGCGCGCGGAAATGCCGGCATCGACGGCGTCGGATGCGCCGGCTTCGAGCGCGACAACGGCTTCCGTGTCGTTATCGGCCTGCTTCTTACCCACAATTATCGACGGGATATACGCAAAGCTGTGCAGCCAGCGCATCAGTTCGATTCCACTACAGAAAGGCAAGTACTGGTCGATTACTATCGCGACGATATTATTGTTTTCGACGATGGCCCGGGCTTCGGTGCTGCTCGTCGTGTGGAAGATGATGGTGCCGGGATAGCAGAGGAATCTTTCCAGATCGTGTAAAACGCCGGTCTCGACAAGCAACTCACCGATATACAGATAGCAGTTCGCGTCCTTTACAAATTCCTCTGACATCATGAGTTCCTGA
>DASWWP010000024.1:0-23217 GCA_036405915.1 Pseudomonadales bacterium | reverse complement strand
CCCGGAGCTGAAGGTCGTGCTCGAACACATCACGACGCGCGACGCCGCGCAGTTCGTGCAAAGCGCGCCCGCCAACGTCGCCGCGACGCTGACCGTCCAGCACCTGCTGTACAACCGCAACCACCTGCTTGTCGGCGGCATACGCCCGCACCTGTTCTGCCTGCCGATCCTCAAGCGCAACGTGCACCAGGAGGCGCTCCTCGACTGCGCGAAGAGCGGCAGTCCGAAATTCTTCCTCGGCACCGATTCGGCGCCACACGCGCGCCACGCCAAGGAAACCGCCTGCGGTTGTGCCGGCTGCTTCACGGCGCCGGCCGCGCTCGAAATGTATGCAGAAATCTTCGAAGGCCTCGGCGCGCTCGACAAACTCGAAGCCTTCGCCAGCTTCCACGGCCCGGATTTCTACAGCCTGCCGCGCAATACCGGCACCGTGACGCTGCGCAAGGAAAGCTGGACACTCCCTGCCGACTATCCCTTCGGCGAACACCGCATCGTGCCGCTGAAAGCCGGCGAGACCCTGCAATGGAAGATCGTAAGTGACTGAAATTACCACCGACGTGCCTGACGACAAGGACACCGAAACCCCCGACCTCGAATCCGCCGGCAACACCGCGATGGCGAAGCGCTTCCGCGGTTTCATGCCCGTGGTGATCGACGTCGAATGCGGCGGATTCAACTGCCACACCGATGCGATCCTCGAAATCGCCGCCGTGCTGCTCGGCTTCAACGAGCACGGACAGCTCGTGCGCGAGAGCACGCACTTTTACCGCGTAGTGCCATTCCCCGGGCTCAGGCTCGAAGAGGCCGCGCTGAAATTCACCGGCATCAATCCGCACCATCCGCTGCGCATCGCGCATCCGGAGCAGGAAGTGTTCCGCGACATGTTCCAGCACATCCGCGCGCGCATGAAGGCGGAGGAGTGCAAGCGGGCAATCCTCGTCGGCCACAATGCGCACTTCGACCACGGCTTCGTGCGTGCGGCGGCCGAGCGCCACAACCTCAAGCGCAATCCCTTCCATCCGTTCTCGAGCCTCGACACGGCCTCGATGTCGGCCCTGTGCTTCGGCCAGACCGTGCTCGCGCGCGCCTGCGCCGCCGCCGGCCTCGGCTTCGAACCGGAGGAAGCACACTCGGCGCGTTATGACGCCGAGAAAACCGCGGACCTGTTCTGCCACATGATCAACCGCTGGCAGCAACTCGGTGGCTGGCCGCCCTGATGGCGGTCCGCAAATGGATCCAGGGTCCAGTGGCTTTACAGGCATGAACATCCAAGGGGACGCATGAGAGCGGGCAAGCCAGCTTTTCCACTACTGAAGGCACTAAAGGGAACAGCCTCGATTCGTCGTGCGACGGTTGAACGATGATTGCCGATCGCGACAAGAGCGGGCCGTCCGCGTTTGCGTGGTGCTTCTTCGCCGCCGTTTTTCTCAACGCCTTCGTGGACCTCGGCCACAAGGTCACGATCCAGAACACGATATTCAAGCTGTATGGCGGCACACACCAGGTCGTCATGACGGCGCTCGTCAACGCGCTGATCCTGCTGCCGTTCATCGTGTTGCTGACGCCTGCCGGTTTCCTGTCCGACCGCTACAACAAACTGCACATCATGCGCACGACGGCGTGGAGCGGCATAGCGATCTGCGCCGGCATCGTGCTGTGTTATTACCTCGGCTGGTTCGTGCCGGCTTTTGCGATGACGCTGCTGCTCGCGATCCAGTCGGCGCTGTATTCGCCGGCGAAGTACGGCTTCATCCGTGAATTTTTCGGGCAGCAGAAGCTTGGTGAAGTGAATGGCATCGTCGCCGCGCTCGCGATCGTGTCGATCCTCGCCGGCACGCTGGCGTTCTCGGTGACCTTCGAAGCGCTGTATCCGGCCACCGCGCAAAGCGAAGCGGACGTGCTGCGGGCGATCGCGCCGAGCGGCTGGCTGCTGCTGTTCGCCAGCATCCTCGAGACCGCCCTGCTCTATCGCATTCCCCTGACCGCGCTGCCGACGCCTGCGGCCGACGCGCAGAGCATGGCGATCATGGAGCCCCTGCAGGGCGCAAAGACCCTGAAGAACCCGCTGCACTGGTTCGCTCCGCGACAGCTGCATGCCGACCTGCAGCCGCTGGTCCGCACCCGCGCAATCCGCTTTGCCGCGCTCGGCCTCGCGCTGTTCTGGGCCGTGGGCCAGGTGCTGCTGGCCGCTTTCCCGGCCTTCCTGAAAGCCGAACTCGGCGTCGACAACACGATCCTCGTGCAGGGCAGCATTGCCGCCTCCGGCCTCGGCATCGCGCTCGGCTCGATCTACGCCGGCCGCTACTCGCGCAACTACATCGAAACCGGCCTGCTGCCACTTGGCGCTGCCGGCATTGCGATCGGCCTGCTGATGCTGCCGCACGTCCATTCAACGGCGCTGGCCGCACTGCTGTTCTTCGTGATTGGCGTCATGGGCGGGCTCGTCATCGTGCCGTTGAATGCGCTGATCCAGTTCTTCGCGGGCGAAGCCGCGCTCGGACGCACGGTCGCCGCGAGCAACTGGGTACAGAACGTCGCGATGCTGCTGTTCCTGCTGCTGACGGTCGCATTCGCGCTGCTCGGCTGGAGCAGCAAGGCGCTGCTGCAGCTGATGGCCCTCGTGGCAGTCGCCGGCAGCATCTACACGGTATGGGAGTTGCCGCAGAGCCTCACGCGCTTCCTGCTCGGCCGCGTCGCGAGCACGCGTTATCGCGTGAAGGTGCAGGGTATGCGCCACGTTCCCGCGCACGGCGGCGTGCTGCTGCTCGGCAACCACGTGAGCTGGATCGACTGGGCGATCGTGCAGATCGCATGTCCTCGCCCCGTGCGCTTCGTGATGGTCGAGTCGATCTACAAACTCTGGTACCTGAAGTGGTTCTTCAAGCTGTTCGACACGATTCCCGTCTCCGGCGGCGCGGCGAGCCGCAGTGCACTCGACGAGGTAGCCGACGCACTCCAGCGCGGCGAAGTCGTGTGCCTCTTTCCGGAAGGCATCATCAGCCGCAGCGGCCATCTCGCCGAATTCCGCCGCGGTTACGAACATGCCTGTGAAAAGGTGGACGCCTCTGTCGTCATCGTGCCCTTCTACCTGCGCGGGCTGTGGGGCAGCCATTTCTCGCGTGCGTCGGATCGCCTGAAGCGGCGGCGCACGCTGCTCGCGCGTGAAGTCGTCGTCGACTTCGGCGCGCCGTTGAGCAAGGACACGCCGGCCGACCTGCTGAAACGCAGCGTCATCGACCTGTCGCAGGCCTCATGGGAAGAATACGCCGACACGTTGCCGACGCTGGGCGCACACTGGATCGACAGCGCGAAAGGCGCCGGCCGCGACGTCATCCTGCTCGACACCCTCGGCACACGCTTGAACGCCTACACGGCGCTGACAGGCTCGATCGTCATGGCGCGGCGCTTCCGCCGCAACAGCGAGCAGAACATCGGCCTGCTGCTACCGAGCAGCACGGCGAGCGTGCTTGCGAACTTCGCGGCGGCGCTTGCCGGCAAGACCTCCGTGAACCTGAATTTCAGCGCAAGCCGCGAAGCCCTGCTGTCGGCCGTCACGCAGGCTGACGTGCGCACGATCTACACCTCGTCGCGTTTCCTCGACAAGCTGCAGGGCCGCGGCATCGACCTCGGCCCGCTGCAGCAGCAATGCCGCTTCGTCATGCTCGAGGATTTCCGCAAGGAAACGTCGACGGCCGAAAAAGTGCTGACGCTCGCGAGCTGCCGCGTGCTGCCCGCCACGCTGCTGAAGTGGCTGTACTGCGCACGCTTCTCGAACACCCGCATCGCGACGATCCTGTTTTCGAGCGGCAGCGAAGGCCTGCCAAAGGGCGTGCTGCTGAGCCATCGCAACCTCGTCGCGAACGTCAAGCAGTTCGCCGAAATCCTGAATGCGCGCGACGACGACGTCGTACTCGCGAACCTGCCGCCGTTCCACGCCTTCGGACTGACCGTGACGCACCTGATGCCGATGCTCGAACGCGTGCCCGTCGTGTGCCATGCCGATCCGACCGACGTCGCCGCTGGCGCCATGGCGATCGCCGAACATCGCGTGACGATGCTGTTCGGCACGTCGAGTTTCTTCCGGCTGTACGTCCGCAACGCGAAGATCCATCCGCTGATGCTCGACAGCCTGCGCCTCGTCGTCGCCGGCGCGGAAAAACTGCAGGACGACGTGCGCCGCGAATTCAAGCTCAAGTTCAACAAGGACATCCTCGAAGGCTACGGCGCCACCGAGACCGCGCCGGTGGCGAGCTGCAACATGCCCGACCACATCAGCCCGGAAGACTGGAAGGTACAGATCGGCGGCAAGTCCGGCTCCGTCGGCCTGCCGATTCCCGGCACGAGCTTCCGGATCGTCGACCCCGACACCTTCGTGCCGCTGCCGACGGGCGAAGCCGGCATGATCCTCGTCAGCGGCGCGCAGGTCATGCCGCGCTACCTGAACAACGACGAGAAGACCGCGCAGGTCATCCGCGACCTCGACGGTCGCCGCTGGTACGTCACCGGCGACAAGGGCTGCCTGGATGCCGACGGCTTCCTGTACATCCAGGATCGTTATTCGCGCTTCGCGAAGATCGGTGGCGAGATGGTTGGCCTCGGCACTGTCGAAGCGGCGCTGAAAGCCGTGATCGACGATGCGGACTTCGAAGTCGTCGTCGTCAACCTGCCGGATGAGAAAAAAGGCGAGAAGCTCGTGGCACTGGTGACGCGCGAACTCGATGCGGCTTCGTTACGCAGCCAGCTGAATGCGCAGGGCCTCACGGCGCTCGCGCATCCGGCCGACTATTTCCACGTTGCAGAGATTCCGAAACTGGGCTCGGGGAAAACGGATTTCGGCACGGCGAAGAAGCTGGCGCTCGAGTTGGCCACTCAATCCCAGCCGGGTTCACCGAGCAGGTAGCCCACTTCGTCGTCCTTGATGACTTCAGTCTCCGCGCGACCCGCGTCCATCCACTCGCGCATCGCCGGATTGTCGACGTGCGCCTGCACGTAAGCCTGCGCACGCGGCGGCAGCTCCGGCTGGTACGAATGGAAGCGCAGCGCCACCGGCGCGAACATCGCATCGACGATGCCGAATGTGCCGAACAGCCACGGCCCGCCGGATTTCGCGAGACAGCCGTCCCAGATGTCGCACACACGCTCGATATCGCGTCGCAGCGCGCCCTGCACCGGCAGCTTGCGCCGCAGCTTCACGTTCATCGGCCACGCGCTGCGCAGTGCCTGGAAACCCGAATGCATTTCTGCCGCGAAGGACCTGGCTCGCGCGCGTGCGGCAACGTCCTGCGGCCAGCCTTCGCCCGCCAGGCATTGCTCCGACACGTACTCGCAGATCGCGAGCGAATCCCAGATCGTCAGCGAGTCAGCTTTTAGCACCGGCACCTTCAAGGTCGGCGAGTGCGGCCGCAGCAGGTCGGCGGTGTTCGGCGCCGACAGCGGAATGCGGATCTCGTCGAAAACGACGTTGTTGTGCCGCAGCAGCAACCACGGGCGCAGTGACCACGACGAATAATTCTTGTTGCCGATCACGAGGGTCAGTTTGGCCATGGCAGGATCTCGGGTACGGGACGTCGATCGAAAGCCCCGCGACTGTAGCGGTTTTGCCACGGCAGGCACAGTTGCGCCAGGGTTGTGCGTCTATCGGGTTTGCCCCAGCGATTCGCAGCAGGTCCTTCCCCCGGCCCGCCGGGTTTTCCAAGGCTGAATTCCGCCTGAATGTTAATCATTGCTTGTTGACATTGATTCTCATTACGGACAATATTCGCGCCAACCTCAACCCACACCTGAACTGCCGTATGTACGTCTGTCTCTGCAAGGCCGTAACCGATCGTCAGATCCGCGAAACCCTCTCCGGTGGCAATGCCTGTACTTATGCCGACATCCGTCGCGAACTGGGTGTCGCCACCCAGTGCGGCAAATGCGGCCAGATGGCCAAGTCGATCGTCGAGACCGTAGTCAAGAAAGCCGAATTCACGCAGGCCGTCTAAGCCCGGCTCGCAGGCCCATTGCGCGTACGCGTCGCTCGTCCGCAATTTCAGGCGGCAGGATGAATGCCCTGATTATCTCGCGGGCCACATCGCCTTTCCGCTGAGGCCTCGACATAGCCTTTGCCAGGGCGAACTCCCGCAGGTCCCGCTGCCGATCCCGCCTGCATGCCAAAAGCCGTACTCCCGCCCGCCGCTACGGATCTTTCCGCGGGTCGCCCCATCCCCGCAAGACGCCCCCACCAGCTGCAAACACAAGTCAAAACGAGAATTATTCTTGGTTATATTGCTCGGAAAATCATGGGCTTAGGGTGAATTTCCGCTGGACATGCCCGGCGCCCGCCACCACAATGCCGGCCAGTCTTTCCCCGGCCAATTCGACTGCTGGACTAACGTACCGGCTACCCAAGGAGCTCCCCCATGAAAGGTGACACCAAAGTTATCGCCCACCTGAACAAGATCCTCGCCAACGAGCTGATCGCGATCAACCAGTACTTCCTGCACGCGAAAATGTTCAAGAACTGGGGGCTGAAGGAGCTGGCCGAGCATAGCCACCACGAGTCGATCGACGAGATGAAGCACGCCGACCGCCTGATCGAGCGCATCCTGTTCCTCGAAGGCCTGCCGAACCTGCAGGACCTAGGCAAACTGAACATCGGCGAGAACACGCAGGAAATCTTCCAGTGCGACCTCGGCCTCGAACTGCGCGCGATTCCCGACCTCAAGGAAGCGATTGCCTACGCTGACAGCGTGCGCGACTACGCCACGAGCGAGCTGCTCGAAGACATCCTCGAAAGCGAGGAAGAACACGTCGACTGGCTCGAAACGCAGCTGTCACTGATCGAGACGATCGGCATCCAGAACTACCTGCAGGAAAAGATGGACTGAGGTCCACAACAGCGGACACCCACTTCACCGATGCATGCCAGGGCCGGGAGTGCTTTGCAGGGACGTTGAGGGCCAGGATGGCCCGAGCGACAGCACATGGACGTTCGCTTTCTCCCGGCAAAGCACTGCCGGTTCCGGACCATTCTCAAAACGCAGAGTGGGTGTCCTCAAACACCGGAAGCAAGATTCTAACGACACTGGATTCCCACCTTCGCGTGAATGACGACGGCGAAGAGAACCTGGCGCTGGCCTGCCGAATCACGACTGGGCGAATCTGCCCCTCGGCACGCCGACCCGTCCCGCTCGTATCGTAGCGAAGGCGGAAGCCCGACAGGGGCAAAGGCTGGCTTGCAAACCCCGCCCTGCCCCTGCATATTTGCCTTCCTTTTTTCGGCCCCCTCAACTCGTTACCCCTCATCAGTACAAGGAGATTTCCATGAGCGCCTTCGTTTGCCAGAAAGCCCCCAATTTCACCGCAGCGGCCGTCATGCCCGACGGTGCGATCAAGGAAGATTTTTCGCTGTCGGACTACGCCGGTAAATACGTCGTGCTGTTCTTCTACCCGCTCGACTTCACGTTCGTCTGCCCGTCCGAAATCCTCGCGCACAACAGCCGCGTCGACGAATTCAAGAAGCGTGGCGTGAACGTCATCGGCGTGTCGATCGACTCGCAGTTCACGCACTCGGCATGGCGCAACACGCCGACCAACAACGGCGGCATCGGCCAGATCGGCTTCCCGCTGGTTGCCGACGTGAAGCATGAAATCGCGCAGGCTTACGGTGTTGAACATCCGCAGGCTGGCGTTGCGCTGCGCGGCTCCTTCCTGATCGACAAGGACGGCGTGATCCAGCACATGGTCATCAACAACCTGCCGCTCGGCCGCAACGTCGACGAAATGCTGCGCATGGTAGACGCGCTGCAGTTCACCGAAGAACACGGTGAAGTATGCCCGGCTGGCTGGAACAAGGGCGACGAAGGCATGAAGCCCGACGCGAAAGGCGTTGCGACGTACCTCAGCAAGCACGCTGAAGCCCTGTAAGCCGCAGGGGACCGACGCCGTTCGATCCCTGCTCGCCAGGGGTCGGCGTGATGCGGTCCCCTCGCTGCTGCATCCTCGAAACGGGGTCGGATCGAATGACACCGACCCCGGTTTCCAGTCCCAGCGCCATTCGACCGACCTGATTCCAATCCGGAACCACGTGGCGCCCTGAAGTCGACGCACATGAGTTTCATCCACAGTCCCCAGCGCCTTTGGCTCGACATCGCCGTCGGCATCGTGCTCGTCTCGATGCTCGTGTTCGGCAGCATCGGCATCTACCGCCTCAACAACGACGCGCGCGAACGCGAACTGAGTTCGGCGCTGGCACAGCGCGGGCAGGAACTGTCGACGGGCCTCGGCTGCGTGGCCTGCCATACGGTAGACGGAAGCCCCGGCGTCGGCCCGAGCTGGCAGGGCATGTGGGGCCGCAGCGAAATGCTGGCGAACGGCGACACGATCGTCGTAGACGAAACCTATTTCCGCGAATCGCTGATCGATCCGCCGCGCAAGATAGTGGCCGGTTATCCGAACGTGATGCTGCGCTATTTCCTCGAGGAAGAGGAAATCATCGCGCTGATGGAATTTGCAAAGCAGCTGTCGCCGCAGCAGTAACGCGGCGGAGCTGCCTCACTGGGCGGAGCTGCCTCACTGGGCGGCGGCCGCCTCGGGCATGGACGACTCGCGCTCGAGCTTCCGCAGGTACGAACGCCGCCACCGCATGTAGCCGAAGATCACGATCACGACGTACAGCCCGAACAGCACGGCAGTCATGTACAGGCCGCGGTTGATGTACAGGAAGATCGCGACGCTGTCGAACAGCACCCAGTACAGCCAGTTCTCGAGCACCTTGCGGATCACGAGGACCGTCGTGATCACGCTCCCCCACGTGATGAACGAATCGACGAAGGGATAGGCTGCCGTCGTCCACGTCTGCATCGCATAGCCGCTGAGCCAGGTCATCACGAACAGCAACGCGAACAGTGGCACGTGGTGCCACCATTTCATGCTGACGATCTGCGACAGTCCTTCTCCCGCGCCACGGCGCCGCCACTGGTGCCAGCCTGCCACGGCCATGACCATGTAGAAGACGTTGAGGCCGGCTTCCGTCAGCAGGCGCGCATCCCACAGCACGAACACATACAGAAGCGAACTTGCGAAGGCGCACAGCCAGCACCAGATATTTTCACGCGCGGCGAGATACAGGTAGGCCAGGGCCAGGGCGACGGCGAGCGCTTCGAGCAAAAACATGGGAGCTTCCCTTGCTGATGAGGGCGCCACTATACACGCGCGTGGCGCTTCTGTGATGGCCGGGCCGCGGACTTGCGCCGCGATCCGCATTCCGAACTGGACCAGGATCAAGGGCCTTCGTGGGCGCCGCGCGTATACTCGGCGTGTCCAGCCTCCGGGAGAACGGCAATGCACGACGACGTTCGCCACGCACATCACGCAAGTTCGCCTGCGCTGCCGCCGGGCCACGTGAAAGATCCCGTCTGCGGCATGACGGTCGATCCGCAGCGCTCGCCGCACCATGCAATGCACGCGGGCACGCAGTACCACTTCTGCAGCGCCGGCTGCCGCCAGAAATTCGTAGATGCGCCACAGCGCTATCTCGCGCCACCGCCGCCCGCCGCCGCGCAGCCAGGCGTGCCTGAAGGCACTGCGTCTTCCGGGTCCACGATGTGGACCTGCCCGATGCACCCGGAGATCCGGCAGGACCATCCCGGCCCCTGCCCGATCTGCGGCATGGCGCTGGAGCCCGAACTCGTCGGCGCCGATGCCGCGCCGAACGCCGAACTCGCCGACATGACGCGCCGCTTCACGATCGCACTCGCGTTGACGCTACCGGTACTCATCCTCGAAATGGGCGCGCACCTGATACCGGCGCTGCACATGCTCGTACCGATGAGCGTTTCGATCTGGCTGCAGTTCGCGCTCGCGACGCCTGTCGTGCTGTGGGCCGGCTGGCCGTTCTTCGAACGCGGCTGGGCCTCGCTGGTATCACGGCACCTGAACATGTTCACGCTGATCGCGATGGGCACAGGCGTTGCGTGGATCTACAGCGTCGTCGCCACGCTGATGCCCGACCTGTTCCCTGCGGCGTTTCGCAACGAAGACGGCAGCGTCGCGGTGTATTTCGAAGCCGCGGCCGTCATCACCGTGCTCGTGTTGCTCGGCCAGGTGCTCGAGCTGCGCGCGCGGGAACGCACGTCTGGTGCACTGAAAGCCCTGCTCGACCTCGCGCCGAAAACCGCTCGCCGCATTGCCGCCGACGGCAGCGAGACGGAAGTGCCGCTCGATGCCGTGCTCGTCGGCGACCGGCTGCGCGTGCGCCCGGGTGAAAAAGTGCCGGTCGATGGCCACGTCGAAGACGGCCGCTCGGCAATCGACGAAGCGCTCGTCACCGGCGAATCGATGCCGGTGACGAAGAATGCCGGCGACGCGGTGATCGGCGGCACGCTGAACCAGAGCGGCGCGCTGGTCATCCGCGCCGACCGCGTCGGGCGCGACACGATGCTCGCACGCATCGTGCAGATGGTAGCTGCCGCGCAGCGTTCGCGCGCGCCGATCCAGCGCATGGCCGACAAAGTGGCAGGCTGGTTCGTGCCGGTCGTGCTCGCGGTTTCGGTCATCGCGTTCGCCGCATGGGCACTCTGGGGACCCGAGCCGCCGCTTGCGCACGGTTTCGTCGCGGCGGTTGCCGTGCTGATAATCGCGTGCCCCTGCGCGCTCGGGCTCGCGACGCCGATGTCGATCATGGTCGGCGTCGGCCGCGGCGCCGGGCTCGGCGTGCTCATTCGCAATGCCGAAGCGCTCGAACGCATGGAGAAAGTCGACACGCTCGTCGTCGACAAGACCGGCACGCTGACCGAAGGCAAACCCGCCGTCACGCAGATCGTCGCGGCGCCGGGCTTCGGCGAGGACGACATCCTGCGCATCGCCGCTGCCGTGGAGCGCGCGTCCGAACATCCGCTCGCGCTTGCGATCGTCGCCGCGGCGGAAGCGCGAGGACTTGCGATCCCGGACGTCAGCGATTTCGATTCGCCTGTCGGCAAGGGCGTACTGGGCACCGTCGGCGGCAAACGCGTTGCGCTCGGCAACACGCGCTTCCTCGCCGAGCACGGCATCGATACCGCGGTGCTCGCGACACAGGCCGAACAACTGCGCGCCGACGGGGCAACGGCGATCTACATCGGCGTCGATGACGAAGCCGCCGGCATCTTCGCGATCGCCGACCCGGTTAAGGCCACCACGCCAGAGGCGCTGACGGCACTGCGCGCGGAAGGCATCCGCATCGTCATGCTGACCGGAGACAACCGCACCACCGCCGAAGCGGTTGCGCGCAAACTCGGCATCGACTCGGTCGAAGCCGACGTACTGCCCGACGAGAAAAGCGCTGTCGTCGCGCAACTGAAACAGCAGGGTCGCATCGTCGCGATGGCCGGCGACGGCGTGAACGATGCCCCGGCACTCGCCGCAGCCGACGTCGGCATTGCGATGGGGTCCGGTACCGACGTCGCGATCGAGAGCGCCGGCATCACGCTGTTGAAGGGCGACCTGAACGGCATCGTGCGCGCACGCAGGCTCAGCGAAGCGACGATGCGCAACATCCGCCAGAACCTGTTCTTCGCATTCATATACAACGCGGCCGGCGTGCCGGTCGCCGCAGGGTTGCTGTATCCCTTCTTCGGCATCGTGCTGTCGCCGGTATTCGCGGCGGCGGCGATGGCACTGTCGTCGGTCAGCGTCGTCGGGAATGCGCTGCGGCTGAATCGCGTACGGTTATGAGTGCCCAGGCAATGCTCTTTCCCCGCGAAAGCGGTAATCCGGCCTGCCTGTTTGCGTGGTCCGCGCCCGCGGGTATGACTGAGCTCAGTCCGGCTCGAACCCCGGAATGAACTTCACCACGTACACTGCCTTGCCGAACTGCGCGTGGCTCCACGCGAGCAGTTGGGTCAGCACGCTCATCACCTGTTCGTGTTCACCGACGACCAGCGTCGACGTCGCGCTCGTCTGCACGCGCAGGCCGGCGTACGTGTTCAGCTTCTCGATGAAACCGAGGATCGGCCTTTTGTAATCCTCATTGAACGGATACATGCTGATTTCAACGGTGAGCATCATGGTGTACTACCTCCATAAGATTACCGGGAACCTGGAATGAGGCCCTGGGTGACAGTCATTCCGCCGGCAGCGCCGCCGCCTGCCTGCTGCCTGGCTTGAAGCGCATGTTCATGATCACGCCTGCGGCCACGAGCGCCATGCCGGCATACGCCAGCAGATGGAAGTGCTCGGCGAAAAGCACGAAGCCGAGCACGATCGCGAAAATCACTTCACTGTACGCGACGATCGCCACGCGCGCGACACTCGCGACCTGGTACGAGCGCGTCATGAAGTACTGGCCGAGCTGTGCCGTGATGCCGACCAGCAACAGCCACAGCCACTCCCAGCCCTGCGGCTGCACCCAGTAGAAATACGAATACAGCGCACCGAACGGCAGGCACACGAGCGGGAAGTAAAACATGATGACGAGCGGATGCTCGTCGCCGCCGAGCCGCCGCACGCTGTTGTACGCAAGCCCCATGCAGAACGACGCGCTGATGCCGACGGCGAGGTGCCACAACGAGATGCGATAGTCGAACCCCTGGATCATCACGACGCCAGCGAAGCTCAGCGCGAAGAACAGCATCTGTCTTGGCGCGACCTTCTCGTTGACGAACCACACCGCAATCAACGTCGTGAATATCGGCGACAGGTGCGTCAACGTCGAAGCAGCCGCGAGCGGAATGGTCTGTATCAGGTAGAAACCCTGCGCGAGCGACACGGCGCCCGCCACGCCCCGGAACAGCAACAGCCGGCGATTCGCCGGCGTGCCGAGCGGCGCGATGCCCGCCCGCCAGAGGCCCCACAGGCACAGCGCAATCGCGATCACCGCGCGGAAGAAGATGATCTCGAGTACCGGAATGTCCTGCACGAGCTTCACGCCGAGCGCCATCAGCGCGAAGAAGAAGCTGGCGAGCAGCATGTATACGATGCCGCGCTTGTCGTTACTCACTCGAATCACACCCATAAAAAAGCCCGGGCTGACCCGGGCTCGTTGTCGCTCGTTTCAGACGATCAGGACTGTGCAGGCGTCGCGCGCTTCGCGGCTGAATCGCCGATCAGCTTCTTCAGCTCACCGGATTCGAACATCTCGGTCATGATGTCGCAGCCACCAACCAGTTCCCCGTCGACGAACAGCTGCGGGAAGGTCGGCCATTCCGAAACCTTCGGCAGGTTCGCGCGGATCTCGGGATTGCTGAGGATGTCCACGTACGCGAATTTTTCGCCGCAGGCCATCATGATCTGCGTCGCGCGCGCCGAGAAGCCGCACTGCGGCTGGTTCGGGTTGCCTTTCATGTACAGGATGATCGGGTTGTTCTTGATCTGGTCGCGGATGGTGTCTTCGATGCTCATGAGCTTGCCCTGATGGGTTAGGAAATGGGTAACCGGAATATGGGGCGCATTGTAGCCCTTTTCACCGGCTGGCCGGAAATCCGCGAGCGGCAAAACCCACGCGTGCATCAGGGAAATCGACACGCCGCGGGGTTCTCACAGCGGGGCAATTTCATTAGAATCGCCGCTCGTCGGGCAGCCATGGCTGCCCTTTTGCGTTTTTCAGTACGTGAAAACCGGGGAACCCGACACAATGACTGCAAGCAACCAGGCCCTCGCCGCCGCAACGATCGGTGGCAACGTCATGCCCACCTACGGCCGTCAGCAGATCGCCTTCGTGCGCGGTGAGGGCAACTACCTTTACGACACCGAAGGCAAGCGCTACCTCGACGCACTCGCCGGCGTCGCCGTCAACGCGCTTGGCCATTCGCATCCGGGCTTCATCAAGGCGCTGACGCAACAGCTCGCCACGCTGATGCACACGTCGAACCACTACGAGATTCCGCTGCAGACCGAACTTGCCGCCACGCTGTGCAGGCACTCCGGCATGGAGCGCGTGTTCTTCTGCAATTCCGGCACCGAAAGCATCGAAGCTGCGATCAAGATCGCGCGCAAGTATGGCCACAACCGGGGCGTCGACGTCCCGCACATCCTCGTGACGGAAGGCGCGTTCCACGGCCGCACGATGGGCTCGCTGACGGCAACGCACAGCCCGAAATACCAGGAAGGCTTCGGTCCGCTGCTCGACGGCTTCGTGCGCGTGCCGTTCAACGACGTCGCGGCCGTGAAGGCTGCCATCGCGGCGACGCCGCAGCTCGTCGCGATCCTCGTCGAACCGATCACCGGTGAAGGCGGCGTATTCACGCCGGCGGACGACTACCTGAACGAACTGCGCGCGCTGTGCGACAAACACGACCTGCTGCTGATGCTCGACGAAGTGCAAACCGGCAACGGCCGCACCGGCACGATGTTCGCGTACCAGCACAACGGCATTCTTCCCGACGTATTGTCGACCGCGAAAGGCCTCGGCAACGGCTACCCGATCGGCGCGTGCCTGACGCGCGGCAAGGCAAACGTGCTGCAGCCCGGCCACCACGGCTCGACCTTCGGCGGCTCGCCGCTCGCCGCGGCCGCAGGCCTTGCGGTTTACAAGGCACTCGTCGACGAAGACCTCGTCGGCAACGCGCAGCGCCGCGGCGCCCAGATCGATGCCGGCCTGCGCAAGGCGCTCGTCGGTTGCGCATGGGTGAAGGAAATCCGCAGCAAGGGCCTGATGATCGGCGTCGAACTCGATCGTCCGTGCCGCGAACTCGTGCAGGCGGCGCGCGACAAGGGCCTGCTGATCAACGTCACCGCCGATACGATCATCCGGCTCGTGCCGCCGTTGACGCTGAGCGAACAGGAAGCCGACTTCATCATCAGCGTCGTCGGCAAGATCGTGCGCGACTTCACCCGATAAACAGCCCAGCGAGTCCACGGGGACATTCCGTGCCCGTGGCTTCATTCAATGACCATTTAGGGACTTCTGCGATGGCCGTTAGACACTTCCTGACCCTGCTGGACCTCAGCCCTGCCGAAATCAACGGCGTACTGGCACGCGCCAGCGAACTGAAGAAACTGCAGCATGCCGGCGTCGACCACGCCTCGCTGCCACGCAAGATGCTCGCGATGGTGTTCGAAAAAGCGTCCACGCGTACGCGCGTGTCGTTCGAAACGGCGATGACGCAGCTCGGCGGCGCGTCGATCTTCCTGTCGCCGAACGACACGCAGCTCGGCCGCGGCGAACCGATCGAGGATACGGCGCGCGTGCTGTCGCGCATGGTCGACGCGATCATGGTGCGCACCTTCGCGCACTCCAAAATTGAAACGATGGCGCAGCATTCGAGCGTGCCGGTGATCAATGCGCTGACGGACGACCACCATCCCTGCCAGCTGCTCGCCGACATGCAGACCTACCTCGAGCACCGCGGCAGCATCGCCGGCAAAACCGTGTGCTGGGTCGGCGACGGCAACAACATGTGCAACTCCTTCATCGACGCTGCGCGCCAGCTCGACTTCGAGTTAGTCGTGGCCTGCCCCGAAGGCTACGATCCCATGCAGAGCCTGCTGATCCGCGACAAGAAGCGCGTGCGCATCGTGCGCGATCCGAAGGCTGCCGTGAAAGGCGCGCACCTCGTCGCGACGGACGTCTGGGCCTCGATGGGCCAGGAAGCGGAGAAGAAGAAACGCGAGGCAGCCTTTGCCGGCTACCAGGTCAACGCCGAGCTGATGGCGCTCGCCGACAGCAAGGCGCTGTTCCTGCACTGCCTGCCCGCGCATCGCGGCGAGGAAGTCAGCGCGGACGTCATCGACGCGCCCGATTCGGTCGTCTGGGATGAAGCCGAGAACCGGCTGCACGCGCAGAAGGCCCTGCTCGAATTTTTGCTGCTCCAGTAAGACACTGGGCCCCGGCCTCCGCCGGGTCACGCCAATCACGTTCTTCGCCCCGGCGAAGGCCGGGGTCCAGCGTCGTTAAAGGCACGATCAGAGCTCGATGACCACCCAACTCCACGTCAACGCCATCACCTGCCGCTACGGCGCGAAGCAGATCTTTGCGGATCTCAGCTTCCGCGTGGATGACGGCAGCATCGCCTGCCTGCTCGGGCCGAGCGGCTGCGGCAAGACGACGGCGCTGCGAGCGATCGCCGGCTTCGAACCGGTGTATGCCGGCAGCATCGAGCTCGGCGGCCGCACGCTCAGCGCGCCTGGCCTCACGCTGCCACCGGAGCAGCGGCAGGTCGGCATGGTGTTCCAGGACTATGCGCTGTTCCCGCACCTCACCGTCGCCGACAACATCGCCTTCGGATTGAATACGCGCACGAGCCACGGGAAGACCACGAGTAACGAAAAGAACACACGCCACGCAAAGCTCACGCGCCACGAGAAGGACAGGATCACCGGCGAGCTGCTCGACCTGATCCGCCTGCAGGACCTCGCGAAGTCCTACCCGCACCAGCTCTCCGGCGGCCAGCAGCAGCGCGTCGCGCTCGCGCGCGCGCTGGCGCCCAGGCCACAGCTGCTGCTGCTCGACGAACCGTTCTCGAACCTCGATACCGAGCTGCGCCGCAGCCTCAGCCTCGAAGTCCGCACGATCCTGAAGCAGTACGGGACCACGGCCATCCTCGTCACGCACGACCAGACCGAAGCCTTCAACGTGGCCGACGCCATCGGCGTGATGGCCGACGGCAAGCTGTTGCAATGGGGCAGCGCGCGCGAGCTGTACCACGAGCCGGCAACGCCCTTCGTTGCGGCCTTCGTGTCCAATGGCAGTTTCGTCGGCGGCCAGGTCGTCGCACCGCAGCGCCTCGCCACGCCGTTCGGCGAGGTCTCGGTCGAGGCCACCGGCCTGCAACCCGGCCAGGCCGTCGACCTGCTGCTGCGCCCCTGGAACGTCGTCCGCCGCGACGGCGGTTCGTGCACGGCCAAAATCGTGTCGCAGCAGTTCCAGGGCGCCTCGACGCTGACGTCGCTCGAGCTCGCCGACGGCACCATTCTGGTGAGCCTCGACGAGCACTTATCCACAGCCGCGGCCGGGTCCTCCGTCACGCTCGCGCTCGATCCTCGCCACCTGCGCGTTTTTCCGCGCTGATTTTCCCGGTCCGCGCCACTCCAGCGCCCCTTTGACACGCTGTTTTCCGGCCTTTCCCAAACACAATATCTAGTAATCCCCCTTTTCCGCCTGCGTCAGCGCCATTTCGCATTTCGCCAGCAAAAAAGCCGCACTTTTTACGGGCCGCAGGACGCGAGGCTCGCTCTCGGCACGGAAAAATGCGGCTCCACGTTGCATCGTTCCTGCGCAATTCGTCGCGCCGCGAGCCGCCTGTTTTTGTTCGCCCGCCGCCCGCATTGCGGCATGAAAATTGAGCCCCTTTTTATACCTTTCCGCCCCAAGGATGAGCACAACTTACTCACAGCTAACTCACAGCAAATACCGCTTGCCTTAAAATTTTTGCCCCTGATATAGTGCGGCCCACTACAAAAGCCCCAACATCTTGTGGCAAGACGCTGATTTCAGGTCGCAATTCTGCGTCCCCGCGCGTCAGGCCCCTGATATCGAAAGGGCTACGCCAGGGCTGCGGCCGGGCGGACAAGGCAGTACGCAGGACAATGAGTTCAGGCATGTCATTGGCAGGCCTTTGAAAGCTGGCACGAGTTTGCAGTGGCAGGGGTGGATTCGGCAGGCACAGGCCTGCAGCAGGGTCCGGGCGTCGCGTCCACGACGAGGCCCGGCCGTCAGGGTTTTGCGGCGACGCGCCCGTGGCATCCCGTCCCCCAGGCTCCTTTCCACCGCAGCCAGGTCGCCAGCTCAACACTACATATTGTGTTTTCGACGCAACAACGAATAAGCGCCTTATAACAAGAGCAGCAACCAGCGACCGACCCATACGCGATCCCACTGATAACCACAGATAACAATAAAAGCCCCGGAGTAACAGGCATGCATACCGACACCGAGACAGCACACGGCACACTTCACGGCACACCTTCATCCCGCCCCGCTACCGCCCGCACCCACGCCGACGACAGCCTCGCAGCCACCGCCCCCGGCCAGCTGCGCGTCATCAAGCGTAACGGCGCGGTCGTCGGCTACGACGAATCGAAGATCATCGTCGCGATCACGAAGGCCTTCCTGGCCGTCGAAGGCGGCAACGCGGCCGCGTCCACGCGCGTGCATGAAACCGTCGCACGCATGGCCCAGGACATCTCGAAGCTGTTCCGCCGCCGCATGCCCTCCGGCGGCAGCATCCACATCGAAGAGATCCAGGACCAGGTCGAACTGATGCTGATGCGCACCGGCGAACACAAGGTCGCCCGCAGCTACGTGATCTACCGCGCCGAACACGCGCGCATGCGCGAAACCCAGAAGCCCGCCGCAGTCGCCGACGACAGGCCGGCCATGATGGTCACGCTGGACGACGGCACGCAGGGTCCGCTCGACGTGGCCCGCCTGCGCACCATCATCACCGAAGCCTGCGAAGGCCTCGATGGCGTCAACGGCGACAAGATCTACGAAGACACGCTGAAGAACCTCTACGCCGGCGTGAAGATGGCCGACGTGCGCGTGTCGCTCGTCATGACCGCACGCACGATGGTCGAAGTCGAACCGAACTACACCTACGTCGCCGCGCGCCTGTTGATGGACATCCTCAGAAGCGAATCCCTGACCTTCCTCGGCGTCACGCAGAACGCCACGCAGAGCGAGATGCACTACCGCTACGCCGCGACGCTGCGTCCGTACATCGAGAAAGGCGTGTTCCTCGAGCTGCTGTCGCCCGAACTGTTGAACTACGACCTCGGCCGCCTCGGTGAAGCGCTGCGCGCCGAACGCGACGACCAGTTCTCGTACCTCGGCCTGCAGACGCTGTACGACCGCTACTTCATCCACAGCGAAGGCACGCGCATCGAACTGCCGCAGATCTTCTTCATGCGTGTCGCGATGGGCCTCGCGCTGAAAGAGAAAGGCGACCGCGAAGCACGCGCGATCGAGTTCTACAACCTGCTGTCGACCTTCGACTACATGGTCAGCACGCCGCAGCTGTTCAACGCCGGCACGCTGCGCCCGCAGCTCTCGTCGTGCTTCCTGACGACGGTGCCCGACGACCTGTCCGGCATCTACAAGGCAATCCACGACAACGCGATGCTGTCGAAATTCGCCGGCGGCCTCGGCAACGACTGGACGCCAGTGCGCGCACTCGGCGCCTACATCAAGGGCACCAACGGCAAGTCGCAGGGCGTCGTGCCGTTCCTGAAAGTCGTCAACGACACCGCCGTTGCCGTGAACCAGGGCGGCAAGCGCAAAGGCGCCGTGTGCTCGTACCTCGAGACCTGGCATCTGGACATCGAGGAATTCCTCGAGCTGCGCAAGAACACCGGCGACGACCGCCGCCGCGCGCACGACATGAACACCGCGAACTGGATTCCCGACCTGTTCATGAAGCGCGTGTTCGAAGACGGCAAGTGGACGCTGTTCTCGCCGAACGAAGTCGCCGACCTGCACGAGCTGCACGGCAAGGCCTTCGAAGAGCGCTATGCGCACTACGAGCAGCAGGCGATGGAAGGCAAGATCTACGTACACAAGATCGTGCAGGCCAAAGACCTGTGGCGCAAGATGCTGTCGATGCTGTTCGAAACGGGCCATCCGTGGATCACGTTCAAGGATTCGTGCAACGTGCGCTCGCCGCAGCAGCACGTCGGCACCGTGCACTCGAGCAACCTGTGCACCGAGATCACGCTGAACACGAACCAGAACGAGATCGCCGTGTGCAACCTCGGCTCGATCAACCTCGTGAACCACGTCACCGCGAAAGGCCTCGACCGCGACAAGCTGAAGAAGACGATCCACACCGCCGTGCGCATGCTCGACAACGTCATCGACATCAACTACTACTCGGTTGAAGCGGCGAAGAACTCGAACATGAAGCATCGCCCGGTGGGCCTCGGCATCATGGGCTTCCAGGACGCGCTGTACGAACAGAAGATCCCGTACGCGAGCGAAGCGGCCGTGACCTTCGCCGACCGCTCGATGGAAGTGATCAGCTACCACGCGATCGAAGCCAGCTCGAAGCTCGCCGAAGAACGCGGCACGTACGAAAGCTACAAGGGCTCGCTGTGGGACCGCGGCATCCTGCCGATCGACTCGATCAAGCTGCTGAGAGAACAACGTGGTGAAAAGTACCTCGAGATGGACACGAGCTCCACGCTCGACTGGGACGCGCTGCGCAAGAGAGTGCAGGAAAAAGGCATGCGCAACTCGAACGTGATGGCCATCGCGCCGACGGCGACGATCGCGAACATCACGGGCGTCTCGCAGTCGATCGAACCGACGTACCAGAACCTGTTCGTCAAATCGAACCTCTCGGGCGAATTCACGGTCGTGAACCCCTACCTCGTGCGCGACCTGAAAGACCGCGGCCTGTGGGACAGCGTGATGCTGAACGACCTGAAATATTTCGAAGGCAGCGTGCAGAAAATCGACCGCATCCCGGCCGAGCTGAAAACCCTGTACGCAACGAGCTTCGAGATCAACCCGCGCTGGCTGGTCGAATCCGCAAGCCGCCGCCAGAAGTGGATCGACCAGGCACAGAGCCTGAACCTGTACATCGCGGACGCGAACGGCAAGAAACTGGACGTCACGTACCGCATGGCCTGGCTGCTCGGCCTCAAGACCACGTACTACCTGCGCGCACTGGCCGCCACGAGCACCGAGAAGTCGACGGTCGCCCAGGGCAGATTGAACGCGGTATCGGCAGCGATCGACGAAACGCTGCAGGCCGGCCCGGCCGAAGTGCCGAAGGCCTGCTCGATCGACAACCCCGACTGCGAAGCGTGCCAATGACATGAGGTCACGGCGACGGGTGGAACCTGCACCCGTCGTCATTCCGGCGAAGGCCGGAATCCAGTGTCTTTAAACGCCCCCATATAAAAAAGATAGAAAGAAGAGGATCCACCCATGATGCTGAGCTGGGACGAATTCGAAAAAGACGAGGGCCTGCCCCTCAATGGCATGCACGCCACCGCTGCCCTCGCCGCCGAAAAAGCCGCCGAGCAGGTAGCCGCGCCCGCACCGAAAGCCGAAGTGGCCGTTAAAGCCGAGCCGAAAGCCGAGGCAAAAGTCGCTCCTGTCGCACCGCGGCAGCCCGTGCTGACCACGCACGAAAAAATGGCGCTGACCGGCAACCCGGTAGAACAGGCCATCGCCGCCGTCGCCGCGATCGATCCTGCAGAAGGCGCCGCCGAACTCGCCGGCGCCGCCGAGCGCGTCACGGTCGACCAGAAAATGATGATCAACTGCCGCGCCGACCTGAACCAGCTCGTGCCCTTCAAGTACGACTGGGCCTGGCAGAAATACCTCTCCGGCTGCGCGAACCACTGGATGCCGCAGGAGATCAACATGAACGCCGACATCGC
This sequence comes from Pseudomonadales bacterium, assembly GCA_036405915.1. Taxonomy (GTDB): domain Bacteria; phylum Pseudomonadota; class Gammaproteobacteria; order Pseudomonadales; family Pseudohongiellaceae; genus CAILUG01. Next base: position 1,932 of record DASWWP010000024.1, on the reverse strand, counting down.
GCTGTGGAAAAAGCCCGACGGCCTCACCGACGACGAGCGCGTGATCGTCAAGCGCAGCCTCGGCTTCTTCTCCACGGCCGACTCGCTCGTGGCGAACAACCTCGTGCTCGCGATCTACCGCCTGATCACGAACCCCGAATGCCGCCAGTACATCCTGCGCCAGGCCTTCGAGGAAGCGATCCACACGCACGCGTACCAGTACTGCATCGAAAGCCTCGGCATGGACCAGGGCGAGATCTTCAACATGTACCACGAGATCCCGAGCGTGGCGAAGAAAGCGAGCTGGGGCCTGAAGTACACGCGCCAGATCAGCGACCCCACGTTCAAGACCGGCACGATCGAGACCGATCAAATGCTGCTGAAGAACCTGATCGCCTACTACTGCTGCCTCGAAGGCATCTTCTTCTACTGCGGCTTCACGCAGATCCTCAGCATGGGCCGCCGCAACAAGATGACGGGCACGAGCGAGCAGTTCCAGTACATCCTGCGCGACGAAAGCATGCACCTGAACTTCGGCATCGACATGATCAACCAGATCAAGCTCGAGAACCCGAGCCTGTGGAACGAAGAAATGAAACAGGCCGCCACGCAGATGATCCTCGAAGCCACGCAGCTCGAAATCGAATACGCGCGCGACACGATGCCCCGCGGCGTGCTCGGCATGAACGCCGCGATGATGGAAGAGTACCTCCAGTTCATCGCGAACCGCCGCCTCGTGCAGATCGGTTTGAAAGAACAATACCCAGGCGCCCAGAACCCGTTCCCGTGGATGAGCGAAATCATGGACCTGCGCAAGGAGAAGAACTTCTTCGACACGCGCGTGATCGAATACCAGACCGGCGGCGCGCTGACCTGGGATTGACCCTGCACTCCATCGTCGACAAATGCTCCATCGTCGCCCCGGCGGTTTCAGAGCCTGCCCCGGCGCAGGCCGGGGCCGGGGCCCATTGTCGTTAAGTAAGAGATCGTCATTCCCGCGCACGCGGGAATCCAGTGTCGTTAGACCCACTACCCTCACAGGTGACTAAATGGCCGACAAACAAGACGTCAAAAAGAACGAAGAACAAACGCTAATGACGCTCGAACAACTGAGCCAGACCTTAGAAGTCATGACCCACGTCGTCGACCGCCTAAAACAACACCTCACCCGCCAGATGTCCCTGAACGCGGAGCTGTTCAACGACGAAGAGAAAGTGCGCAAGGCGGAAGCCGAGCAGCGTGCTGAGGCGGCGAAGAAGTTGCAGCAGGAGAGTTTTGTTGTGGAGATAACGCAGAGGGAGATGGAGGAAGGGGTGAAGGGAAAAAAAATAGTGCACTAAGCATTTAACTCCATCAAAAGTTAAGTTACAGCAAGGAGCTGTAACGGCTTAAGCAGGCAACGGACGATGCAGGATAACTTCAAAATAAGCGACATCTTCGATAAGAATATTAACTTTCTTATTGGATCTGGGGCTTCTTACGGGCTACTACCAACCCTCGCATTGAAGATTCTTGATGCTGAGGGACACAGCCAAACGATAGAGTCCTTATCAACCCATTTTGATAACTCCGGGAAAAGCGGTCTTAAAGCACTGCTTTTCATGCACTATTTTTTGACGTGCATTAAACCTGCTATCGAAATGAACTACGACGCGCTTGTCGCCCCTGCCCAAACCAATGTATTGACGAACTACACCAGCTTTCTAGGAACAATTCTCCAAATGCTGAAGAGGAGAAGTGGGCAGCAAAACAAATGCAACATTTTCACAACAAACTATGACGGCTGCCTGGAAAACGCTGCTGACTCTTTATTAAAAAGAAATAGCGATGATTTCATCTTAAATGATGGAACAAGAGGATTTCTTAAACTGTTCTTGCATGCCAAGAACTATGACTTATGCGTGCAAAAAACCGGAATTCTTGAGAAAAACATCATCGGAATCCCTCAAATCA
>DASWWP010000023.1:0-14157 GCA_036405915.1 Pseudomonadales bacterium | reverse complement strand
CCGAATACCGTGCGCTTCGGATGCTAATACCGGTGTTCGTCCTTATGTTCGGCTTCATGACGGCAACGCGCGCGAGCGAGTGGGGCAATAGGGATACATTCCATGAGGTGAGCGTGATCGAGCACCCACGCTCGCCGCGAGCGCTAAACAATTATGTTAATTACGCGATGAGCAAGGGCCGCTATGACGACGCCATAGATACCCTTGAGAAGCTGATTGAATTGACGCCGAATGATGCCGGCGCATTTCTTCACATGCAGGTCACCAAATGTGCCAGGCAGGAAATCGATTCAGTAGCACTTAAGCATGCGACCGAAACCGCCGGGACGTATCCCCTTCAGGCGTATGGTCATAGCGCCCTGCAGGTATTGGTCGTAATGACAGTCGAGGGCAGGTGTGGCGAATTGACGGTGGATCAAATGGAGCCGATCGTAACAGCCGCGTTTGATTACGCTAGGCGCAACGGCGCTTATTACAACATCCACAATCTATATCATCTGCGTGCGGCCATCGCGATGAAGCGGGGATACTATGCGCAGGGCTATTCGGATCTTAGAGTAGCCCATGAGATGACCGGGCAGATCGATTTGTTGCATGAATTGATGAAATACCAGGTCGTCGCCAAGCGATGGCAGGACGCGGAGGAGACCCTCGCATTGATGGAATTACAGAATGCGCAACGTTTCGGCATCGATACCTATGTAGTAGAACAGTCGCGCAGACTATTGGACGATGCACGGCAAGGTCGTGATGTGGAGTTGCAGCTTGATGGGTCGGCAATGCCGGTATCAGGCGCATCCGCAATCGTCCGATAAAAAAAGGCTCCCTCGGGAGCCTTTTTCGTCTAACCAATCCGCCTCCACCCTCGCGGGCTTCGGCAGGAAGACTCGGGGCGCTTGCGCGCCCGAGTCTCAGAACAAGCCTTCGATCTGGCCTTTTTCGTTGACGTAGATCTTCTCGGCCGACGGAACCTTCGGCAGGCCCGGCATGATCATGATCTCGCCGCAAACCGCTACGACGAATTCGGCACCAGCCGACAGGCGCAGTTCGCGTACGTGTACGGTGTGGCCTACGGGCGCGCCCATCTTCGTCGGGTCGGTGGAGAACGAGGACTGCGTCTTCGCCATGCATACCGGGAAGTTGCCGTAGCGTTCCTGATACTCGTCGAACTGCTTGCGGACGGCAGGATCGGCGGTAACGTCGGACGCGCGGTAGATTTCCTTCGCGATCGTGTTGACCTTGTTCCACAGCGTGGAGTCGTCGTCGTACAGGAAGTTGAAGTTGTTCGGCTGTTCGCACATCCGGACCACTTCGTGCGCGAGTTCTTCGGTGCCCTTGCCGCCTTCTGCCCAGTGCGAGCACAGGATCACTTTCGCACCGGCGTTGGCGCAGAGTTCTGCAAGCAGCTTGTGCTCGGCATCGGTGTCTGCGACGAACTTGTTGATGGCAACGACTGCGGGCACGCCGAACTTCGCGACGTTCTGCAGGTGGCGCTCGAGGTTCGCGAAGCCTTTGCGCAGCGCGTCGAGGTTTTCGCCTTTCAGCTGGTCCTTCGGCACGCCGCCGTGCATCTTCAATGCGCGCACGGTGGCGACGATGACGACTGCCGACGGAGCAAGGCCGGTCTTGCGGCACTTGATGTCCATGAACTTCTCGGCGCCGAGATCCGCACCGAAGCCGGCTTCGGTGACGACGTAGTCGGCGACTTTAAGTGCCGTGGTCGTTGCCATCACCGAGTTGCAGCCGTGCGCGATGTTGGCGAACGGACCGCCGTGGATGAAGGCAGGCGTGCCTTCGAGCGTCTGCACGAGGTTCGGCAGGATCGCGTCTTTCAGCAGTGCGGTCATCGCGCCATCTGCATTTACTTCTTTCGCGGTGACCGGCTTACGGTCGCGCGTCTGGCCGATCACGATGTTCGCCAGGCGGCGGCGCAGGTCTTCGAGGTCGGTTGCAAGGCAGAAAATCGCCATTACTTCGGAAGCAACGGTGATGTCGAAACCGGTCTGGCGCGTGAAGCCGTTGCCGGGGCCGCCGAGGCCGACGGCGACGTCGCGCAGCGCGCGGTCGTTCATGTCCATCACGCGGCGCCAGCCGATGCGGCGGCTGTCGAGGTCGAGGCTGTTGCCCCAGTACATGTGGTTGTCGATCATCGCGGAGAGCAGGTTGTGCGCGGACGTGATCGCGTGGAAGTCACCGGTGAAGTGCAGGTTGATGTCTTCCATCGGGATGACCTGCGCATAGCCGCCACCGGCGGCGCCGCCTTTTACGCCGAAGCAGGGGCCGAGCGAGGGCTCACGCAGGCAGATCGCGGCCTTTTTCCCAATGCGGCTGAGGCCGTCGCCGAGGCCTACGGTCGTCGTGGTCTTGCCTTCGCCGGCAGGCGTCGGGGAAATCGCGGTGACGAGGATCAGCTTGCCATTCTTGTTTTTCTGCTGGGCCTGGATGAAGCCGTAGTCGACTTTCGCTTTCGTGGGGCCGTATGCGAAGAGGGATTCGCTCGGGATGCCGAGCTTGGCACCAATTTCGGCAATAGGCCGCGGCTTGGCAGCCTGCGCGATTTCAATATCGGACAAATGGGTCATGGCAAGGATTTCCTCGTGTCTCGTAGTGCTTTTTGTTTCCAAAAAGGTTTCCAGAAGCTCCGCGGAGCTGCTGCGTTAGGGGAGGGCCCGCGAAAGGCGGCGCAGTCTAGCATTTTCGGTATGCGAAGGAAAACCGGAAAGCCTGTGTTCAGCGCGCCTTGTTATACTCGGCACATGACCAAACCACTCGAAATGTATATCCACAGGAAAGCTCCGAGAATTGCGCGTGCCGCCGTGCTATGGCTCGGCATCGCCGCCATTGCGCTGCCGGTGCAAGCGCAATTTCGCTATGACACCGAATATCCGCTGATCGGTTACGGCAAGACGCCGCCGACCGATGCTTTCACTCGCACGATGGAAGCGATCGATCCCGACACGCTCGAGCACGAGCCGCTCGGCCGCGGCTATCTCGACAGCGTGCTCGCCGCGCTCGACATAGATCCAGCCTCGCAGATCCTCGTGTTCTCGAAGACGAGCCTCAAGCAACGCTTCATCACGGCGGAGAATCCGCGTTCGCTGTTCTTCAACGACGAGGTGTACGTGGGTTTCGTGCCCGGCAGCTCCACGCTCGAAATCGGCGCGATGGATCCGCTGCAGGGCCCGGTATTTTTCGACTTCGCGCAGAAACCGGAAGACCAGCCGCGCGTCGAACAGCAAACCGGGCGCTGCCTGCGTTGCCACGACAGCTACTCGATGACCGGCGGCGGCGTGCCTCGCTTCATGCTGAGTTCGGTGTATGCAGGGCCCGACGGCAACCTCGTGTCGCACGAACTGAGCGAGATCACGGATACGTCGACACCGCTCGAGCGGCGCTGGGGTGGCTTTTACGTCACCGGCATGCACGGCGACCAGAAGCATCTCGGCAACTTCGTGATTCGCGACGTATCAGTCCTGCGCGAGCCCGGATTCGGCGGTGTCGCCAACCTCATGACGCTCGACAGCCTCGTGAACCTCGATATGTACGTGCGGCCGACGAGCGACATCGTTGCGCTGCTCGTGCTGGAACACCAGGTTGAAGTGCAGAACCGCATCACGCGGCTCAACTACGACAGCCGCATGGCGCTGGACAACGGGCCGCTCGATGCAGCGACCCTCGATGAGATGACGCAGCCGCTGCTCGATTCGCTGTTCATGGCGCACGAAGCAGCGATCGGTGCGCCGATCAGCGGCAGCACGGAATACGCGGAGAACTTCGTCAAGCGTGGACCAGCCGACAGCAAGGGCCGCAGCCTGCGCGATTTTGACCTGCAGACGCGCACGTTCCGTTATCCGCTCAGTTACCTGGTTTATTCCGATGCAATCGCGGCACTGGCAGACCCCGTGCGCGCGCATCTGTTCGGCAGGATCCGCGCTGTGCTCGAAAATGCACCCGGCGCGCCGGAGTATCCGCATCTGTCGACCGACCAGCGCAGCGCAATTCTTGGCATCCTGCAGGAAACTGCGCCGCAAATTCTTGCAGGTACCCAGCCGTGAACTGGAACCGGAGCGCGCAAGGTAGCGAGAGGGCGTTCCACGCCGGGGCCCGAATGGCGCAGGCGGGAAAGGGAAGCGCCTTCGCGACGGTCATGTCCGCGGTCATGTCCATGGCCATGGGCAGCACGAAACTGGAGACGATGATGCGCAAGATGTTCACTAGCCTGATGCTGTTCGCCGCGATGGCATGGCAGCCGCTGGGTGCGCAGGTCATCGATGGCGAGCACGTCGATGCCGAGTTGCTGCCGGAGACGCAGCATGCCGTACCCGGTGAAACGCTGTGGACCGCGCTGCGCCTCGACCACGCCCCCGGCTGGCACACGTATTGGCTCAATCCCGGTGATGCCGGCATTCCGACGACGATCGCTTGGACGTTGCCGGAAGGCGTCAGCGCAGGCGAGATCGTGTGGCCTGTCCCGGAGCGTTTCGATCTGCCGGGCGATGTCGTCGACTTCGGCTACACCGGCGAAATCTTCCTGCTCGTGCCGCTGCAGGTCTCCGCCGAGTTCAACGGCGACAAGTTGAGTGCGAGCGCCGATGTCAAATGGCTCGAGTGCGAGGAGCTCTGCATTCCGGGCGGTGCGGTCGTGCCGTTGGACGTACCGGTATCGCCATCCACGCCGGCCCCGCTGAACGAGGCCGCGGCAGCGGGCTTCGCGCAAACGCGCGCGGCGTTGCCGCGATCGGACATTGCACTCGACGCACAGTTCTCCGTCGCCGGCGGCAACATCGAGCTGCTCGTGCAGGCCACCGAAAACATTTTCGAGGGTGCGCGCGACATCACCTTCATTCCCGACGCTAACCGTGTGTTCGACTACATTGCGCCGCAGAACATCACGAGCCAGTTGTCGAGCCTCCAGCTGAGCCAGAAGCATACACGCCGTGTCGAACGCGAAGTGCCGGACCGCGTCGGCGGCCTGCTGCTCGTCTCGGATGCGAATGGCACCCAGCTCGCGTACCAGGTGAATGCGCAGCCGACCGGCGTAAGCGGCTCGGTGCTTGGTGATGGCGCGACGCAGCAGGCAACTGGCAGTGACCTGTCGCTCGGCACCGTGTTCCTGTTCGCCTTGCTCGGCGGCATGATCCTCAACCTGATGCCATGCGTATTCCCCGTGCTGTCACTGAAAGTGCTCAGCCTGTCATCTGACCGCGCGTCCAATCACGAGCACCGGCTGCATGGCATCGCGTACACCGCAGGCGTGATGCTGGCGTTCGTCGCGCTCGCCGCCGTGCTGCTGACGCTGCAGGCCGGTGGCGCCGCAATCGGCTGGGGCTTCCATCTGCAGACGCCGTGGTTCGTGGCCGCGCTCGTGTATTTGTTCTTCGTGATGGGCTTGTCGCTGTCGGGAGTCGTGGAGTTCGGCACGTCGATCATGGGCGTGGGGTCCGCATTGCAGGAGAAGGAGGGATACGCTGGTTCGTTCTTCACCGGCGTGCTGGCCAGCGTCGTCGCCAGTCCGTGCACGGCCCCGTTCATGGGTGCGGCACTGGGCTTCGCGTTCACGCAGTCGATGCCAGTTGCCTTGACTGTGTTCCTCGCACTGGGCTTCGGCATGGCGCTGCCGTTCCTCGTGCTGTCGTTCGTACCGGCACTCGCGCGGCGCATGCCGAAGCCCGGCGCCTGGATGATCACGTTCAAGCAGATCCTCGCGTTTCCGTTGTACGCGACCGTCGTGTGGCTGCTGTGGGTACTTGGCCAGCAGGCCGGCCCGGATGCAATGGCGCTCGTCGTCGGTAGTTGCGTGCTGCTTGCACTGGCCGCATGGCTGTACCAGCAGCGGCATGTGAGCCGCGGTTTCTGGCGCTATGCGAGCTTCGCGGTGATCCTGCTATGCGTCGGCGTGAGTGCATCGGTGTTGCGCTCGCCGTTCCTCGAGACGGCTTCGGCCTCCGCTGTCGCGGAAGACGGGGAGAACTTTGAGCCTTACAGCGATGCCAGGCTCGCGGCGCTACGTGCCGAGGGCAAGCCCGTGTTCGTCAACATGACGGCCGCCTGGTGCATCACCTGCCTCGTCAACGAACGCGTTGCGTTGAGCTCTGACACCGTCGTCGATGCGCTTGCCGCAAACGACGTCGTATACCTCAAGGGCGACTGGACGAACAACGATCCCGCAATCACCGCCGTGCTGAAGCAGTACAACACGAGTGGCGTTCCGCTGTACCTGATGTTCCCCGCCGATCCTTCGAAGCCGGCGGAAGTGCTGCCGCAGATCCTGACCGAAGGCATCATGCTCGACGCGCTAGGGCGGATCTGATTTTCGCAGCTGTCCCGCCCGGACCGTTCGCCAGGATTCCAGGAGCGTCCAAGGCCAAGCTGAGCCGTGCGCTTTATTGTGACGAAGGTCCGGCCCAGCGCGACCGTAATGGACTCGTCGGCGCGCGGTCTTGCCTTGCCTTTTGACTCTTGAATCGTCATATCAATTGCATTCGCCGGCGCCTGAACGGGCAGTCAGGATCCACGCTGACGCCGCTACGGCGCGCAAGCCAATGTCCACTTTGTTTACTAAGGTTGGTGTGGCCAAAAATGCTGTCACGGGGCATACTTGGGGCAGTTTTGAAGAGTTCCGTAATAGAAAAATAGCGCCCCCGGGGGAGTCGCAAATGTCGGATTCGATGAAGAAATCGATGAGGGTTTCCCGCAGTCTCCAGATGGCCGTGCGCGCCGCACTTGTCGCCAGCGGCATGCTTGCAGCCCCGGTTTTTGCCGCTGCCGCCGAGCATCCGGAATGGCAGGCGATCCAGACCTACTGCACTGAATGCCATAACGACGAAGACTGGGCCGGTAGCGTCGCGATGAACCTGCTGAGCGCCGACGACATTCCCGCAGAAGCCGAAGTTTGGGAAGAAGCGATCCGCAAGCTGCGTGGAGGCCTGATGCCGCCTCCAGGTGCCGAGCGTCCCCCGACCGACGAACTGAACCAGGTCGCCGCGTGGCTCGAAACCACGATCGACGAAGCCGCCGCGGCGGTGCCGGCCGGCCGCGTGCCACTGCGTCGCCTCAACCGCCGCGAGTACGGCAACGCGATCCGCGACCTGCTCGGCATGAATGTCGACGTGGCGAAACTGTTGCCGCAGGACGATATCGAAGACGGTTACGACAACAACGCTGAAGCGTTGCAAGTGTCGCCGACCTTCATCGACCAGTACCTCAATGCCGCACGCACGATTGCGCACGACGCCGTCGGCGATCGCCGCCCAATCCCCATCATGGAAACTTACGGCAACGTTGCGGACATGATCATCTCGCTGCCTGCACGCGGCATCGACGGCACCGGCTCGCAGCAGCGCCACAACCAGGGCATGCCGTTCGGCACGCGCGGCGGCGTCAGCGTCGAACACACGTTTCTTGCCGACGGTATCTACGAATTGCAGATCGGCGACCTTGCGCTCGCGCGCGAAGTGCCGAACCTCGAATTCGAACACACGCTCGTTGCGCTGCTCGATGGCAAGGAGTTCTACCGCACCGTGCTCGGCGGCGAGCAGGACCACAAATGGATCGACCAGATCCTCGACGACGCTGTCGCACAGATCAATGCACGCCTGAAAAACGTCCGTTTCCACGCAACCGCCGGCCAGCACACCGTGACGGTAACCTTCGTGCAGCGCTCGATGGCGGAAAGCGACGAACGCAGCAGCGTTGCCGCGCTCGAAGGTGGCCAGAGCCGCTTGCCCGCCATCCACGCATTGCAGGTACGCGGGCCGCTCGAAGTCACCGGCATGGGCCAGAGCGCGAGCCGTGAAAAAGTATTCGTGTGTTACCCGCGCGAAACCGCGGAAGAAGCGGCCTGCGCCGAACAGATCCTCGCCAACCTCGCCGCGCGCGCGTTCCGCCGTCCGGTCACAGACGAAGACATCGGCCAGCTGATGGCCTTTTACGAACGCAGCCGCGAACGCGGCGACTTCGAAGCCGGCATTCGCGATGCGCTGAGCGCCGTGCTTGTCAGCCCGCACTTCATCTATCGCGCGGAAGAGGGCAACTTCGACCAGGAAACGAAGATGATCAGCGATTTCGAGCTGGCATCGCGCCTGTCGTTCTTCCTTTGGAGCAGCCTGCCCGACGAAGAACTGCTGAACCTCGCGAACGAGGGCAAGCTCAGTGATCCGGCCACGTTGAAAGCGCAGGTGAGCCGCATGCTTGCCGACGATCGAGCCAAAACGCTGTCGGAAGATTTCGCCGGCATGTGGCTGAACCTCGCGAAGCTCGACGAGATCACGCCGAACGGCGGCCTGTTCCGCCACGCGAGCCGCCGCCTCGATCCGCGCCCGATGTTCAAGGAGGAGCTGAACCTGTTCGTCGACAGCGTGCTGCGCAGCGACCAGCCCGTCACGAAACTGCTCGATGCGGACTACACGTTCCTGAATGAACGCCTGGCCGTGCACTATGGCATCGAGAACGTGAAGGGCAGCCGCTACCGCAAGGTGACGCTGGAGGATCCTGCACGCCACGGCCTGCTCGGCAAGGGCGCCATCCTGATGCTGACGGCCAACCCGAATCGCACGTCCCCCGTGTTGCGCGGCGCATGGATTCTCGATCGCGTGCTCGGCACGCCGCCCGCCGAGCCGCCGCCGGGCGTCGAAACCTTCCCGGAAAACAGTGCCGGCGCTGCACCGAAAACCGTGCGCGAACGCCTCGAACAGCATCGCGACAACCCGAGCTGCAACAGCTGCCATGGCGTGATGGATCCGCTCGGCCTCGCGCTCGAGAATTTCGATACGGTCGGCCAGTTCCGCAAGGTCGATCCGGAAACGCTCACGGCGATCGACACGAGTGGCGTGTTGCCGGACGGCAGTGCGATCAATGGCCCCATCGACCTGACGAACGCGCTCGTCGCCCGCAGCGACATGTTCATGCAGTCGTTGACGGAAAACCTGATGACATACGCACTTGGCCGCACAGTCACCTATCGTGACATGCCAGCCGTGCGCGGCATCGTGCGAGCCGCCGCCGAAGAGGGCAACCGCTTCGAGGCGCTCGTGTACAACATCGTGCAGAGCAATGCATTCCTGCGCCGCGAGCAGCTGACCGAAACGGCACCGGCGGCGCGGCAGGAACAGGCGGCACTGTGAACGACCAGCGGACCCCATGACAGGCAGCAGCAACGGAGGACATAACCATGTTCATAACTAAAAAACACCTCTCACGGCGCACCTTGTTGAAAGGCGCAGGCGCGGCGATCGCACTGCCGCTGCTCGACGCGATGATTCCCGCGAGCACCGCGCTTGCGCAGACTGCGGCCGCGCAGAACACGCGCCTCGCGTACATCTATTTCCCGCACGGCGCCGTGATGAAGTACTGGGTGCCGCAGCAGACGGGCGCCGGCTTCACGTATTCGCCAATTCTCAAGCCGCTCGAATCGCTGAACGACTACGTGACGGTCGTCAGCGGCCTGCGCAACAAGGGCGGCGAGAGCAGTAACCCGCACGGCATCATCGAGGAAACGTGGCTTTCGTGCGTGGCGCCGGACAGCCGCGATCGTGCACCCGGCGGTACCCGCGGCATGACCGCGGACCAGATCGCCGCGCTGCAGATCGGCCAGACCACAGCACTGCCATCGCTGGAGCTCTGCGGCGAACCCGGCGGCGCGATCAACTACCGCACGCCGCAGCAGCCGCTGCCGCTCGAAGGCAACCCGCGCAAGATTTTCTACACGATGTTCGGGCAGGGCGATAACTACGAAGACCGCATCGCGATCCTCGGCCACTCCGGCAGCTTGCTCGACTACGTGAAGGAAGCCACCGACAGTTTGAACCGCAAGCTCGATCCAGCGGATCGCGTGCTCGTCGACAACTACCTGAGTTCGGTGCGCGACGTCGAAGTGCGCATCCAGAAGCTCGAAGACGGTGCGCGCGGCCTCGAAGACCTGCCGGATGCGCCGATCGGGCCGCCGGATGATTTCACGGAGCTGCTCGACATCCAGTTCGAAATGATGGCGCTTGCATTCCAGAACAACCAGACGCGCATCGCGTCGATGCGCATGGTGCGCGAGGCGAGCATGCGCGTGTTCAGCAACGTCGGCATCGACGAAGCCTTCCATCCGCTGTCGCACCACCAGGAGAAGGAAGAAAACTTCGAGAAACTCGTGCGCGTACAGGCCTTCCAGACCGAGCGTGCGGCGAAATTCGCCGAGCGCCTGAAGGGCATACAGGATGGCGGCGGCAACCTGCTCGACCAGTCGATCATCCTGTTCGGCTCGAACATGAGCAACAGCGACCTGCACAACAACAACCCGCTGCCTTCCGTCCTGATCGGCAAGGGCGGTGGCATCAAGGGCGGCCAGCATCTTGCGTACCCGAAAGACACGCCGCATGCGAACCTGCTGCACACGATGCTCGCGCGTGCCGGCGTCGAAGTCGATTCGTTCGCCGACAGCACCGGGCCGTTCTCGGAAGTTTAAGTACGCGCTCGTCTTCCCCGCGCACGCGGGTATCCGGCCACCACGCTGGATTCCCGCGTGCCGCAAACTGCGCTACCGCGTGACAGGTCGCCGGGAATGGCATTAAAAGACGTCGAAAAGACGCTGACAGAACAGAGGTTCCTATGAAGCTCCGCAAACTCCTCCAAAGCATTGCACTTGCAGCAGCCGTCACCGGCGGCGGCATCGCGCTTGGCATTGAAGCTCCTGCCGACGCAGGCCCCGACTGGCGTGGTCCCGACGGCAGCACGGCGCTGCAGTGGGCCGTGTACGAAGGCGACATCGAGCGCGCGCAGCAACTGATCGATGCGGGTGCCGACGTGTCGCTCGCGAACAACTACGGCGCGAACGCGATGCAGCTTGCCGCGGAAGTCGCGAACATCGAGATGCTGAAACTGCTGCTCGATGCAGGCGCAAACGCCGATTCGCCGAATCCCGAAGGGCAGACCGCGCTGATGCTCGTCGCGCGCACCGGCAACGTCGACGCGGCCGAGTTGCTCGTCGCGCGTGGTGCGACAGTCGATGCGCGCGAAGGCTGGGGCCAGCAGACCGCGCTGATGTGGGCCGCGGCGCGTCGCCACCCGGCCATGATGGACTTCCTGGTTTCGAAGGGCGCAGACGTCGATGCGCAGTCGATCGCGCGCGACTACCCGCGCCATGTCACGAAGGAAGGCCGCGCCAAAAACCTCGATGCCGGCGGCCTTACGCCGCTCATGTATGCGATCCGTGAAAACTGCCTGGCGTGCGTGCAGGTGCTGATCGAAGGCGGCGCCGACCTGAACAAGCCCGACCCGGAAGGCGTTTCGCCGCTGACGCTCGCAATCATCAATGCGCACTGGGATGCCGCGAAAGCACTGATCGACGCGAATGCCGACGTGCAACAGTGGGATAACTTTGGCCAGGCACCACTGCTCGCCGCCGTGGGCCGCCGCAGCGACAACGGCCTGAACCCGAACCAGCCGCCGCAGGAAACCGATGGCCTGGCCATCGTGCGCATGCTGCTCGAACGTGGCGCCAATCCCAACATGCAGCTGTTCCTGCGCCCGTCGAAATCCCGCGGCGGTCCACTGTCGCGTGGTACGACGCCGCTGATCGTCGCCGCGAGCAATGGCGACCTCGAAGTCATCGAACTCCTGCTGCAGCACGGCGCGAAAGCCGATCTGCCGCAGGCCGACCTGCAAACGCCGATCTCCGCGCTCGCCGGCGCCCGTGGCGACCCCGAACGCCTGACCGCTGCACTGGACGCATTGATCGCCGCCGGTGCCGATCCGAACGTCGTCGCCGTGCACCATCACCTGCAGCGCACGCGCGGCGGTGCGCCGCTGCATTACGCCGTGCGCGCGGGCAACGAGGCGATGGCCGAAGCGCTGGTCGCGCGTGGCGCCGACATCAACATCGTCGACAAGGACGGCCTCACCGCGCTCGACCATGCGATGCAGCGCAACCAGATTCCGTTCCTCGCGATGCGCCGTCCGCCAAACACGCAGCTTGCGGACAAACTTCGCAGCCTCGGTGCCAACAAGGAACTCGACACAACGCCGTTCTGGCCTAACGTCGGCCCCCCGTTCTATTACCCGTGGAGCGTGTTTCCGCTCGATCCGCAGGATGAACTGACGGCTCTCGTGCCCGGATCTTTCGACCATCAATGAACCGCTGGCGCCGGTGGCCAGTTCCTTCGGGCAGCAATGACACGATGGCGCTGATGCGGACTCTTTCGATCATCAACAAGAACTGCAACTCATGACGCAAAACTATTCCCGCCGGAAGTTCCTGGAACTTGGCGCCGTCGGCACGGCTGGCGCGGCGATCGCGACGCGCGCCCAGGCGCAGCAAGTCGCAGCGGGCGCTGAGCCCGTATCCATCACGCGCACCGATCTTGGCTACGCGTGGCTGCTGCAGGGCGCCGGCTGCAATGCAGTTGTGATCCCCGGCATGAATGAAGACGGCCCGCTGTTGATCGACGGTGGCCTCGCCGCGCATTCCGATGCCTTGCTCGAAGCCGTGTTCGACATCACCGGCAAGGAGCGCATCCACACACTGATCAACACGCACTACCATCCGGAGCAAACCGGCTCGAACGAGCGCGTCGGTGCCGCAGGCGGCATCATCATCGCGCACGAGAACACGAAGATGTGCCTGCAGAATTCCGTGTTCTCGTGGAATTTCGAAGGGCGCTACGGCCCGCTTGCCGACGCCGGCATACCGAACCAGGTGATCAGCGGCGACGGCCGCCTGAAGTTCGCTGGCCAGGAAATCATCTACGGCTATTTACCTGCAGCCCATACGAATGGCGACATCTTCCTGTACTTCCCGATCCTCGACACGCTCGTGTGCGGCGGTCCGGTAACCACCGGCGAATGGCCGGTTCTCGACATCCGCCAGGGTGCCTGGATGGGCGGCCTGATGAGCGCCTACGAAGAACTCGCGCGCATCGTCAGCGCCGACACGATCGTCATCCCCGGCCACGGTAACGTCATCAACGGCGGCAAGATCATCCGCATGCGCAACATGTACAGTGAGCTGCACCTGACGTTGAGCGAGCAGCTGAACATCGGCATGGGCTACGACGACGTCGTCGCGCAGAATCCGCTGAAAGCGTACGAGGACGAATACGGCCCCGCCGCAACATTCCTCGAGGCGGCGCATCGCAGTATCCAGATGGCGTACGTTCCTGACTGATATTCGCTGGTAGTTAATTCCTCCCTTGCTGTCATTCCGGCGAAGGCCGGAATCGGTGTCGTTGACCTCCGTCCGGGAAGACACCGTGCTCCGGCCTGCGCCGGGGTGACGGTGTAGCGGGCTGCAGCTGGCTGCCGCACAAACCGCGTAGTTCGGTTAGAATGCGCGCTTCTTTTACGCCAGCTCCCGAGGACTCCGATGCAATTACTTGACGGCAAAGCCACCTCCGACCAACTGAAAAAAGAAATCGCCGCGAAAGTCGCCGATATCAAGGCGAAGGGTGGCAAGGTGCCGCATCTCGCCGCGGTGCTCGTCGGCAATGACGGTGGCAGCATGACGTACGTCAACAACAAGGTGCTCGCCTGCAAGGCCTGCGGTTTCGACTCGACGCTGCTCACGTATCCCGAAACGATCACCGAAGCCGAGCTGCTCGCCGTGGTCGACAAACTGAACAAGGATCCGAACATCGACGGCTTCATCGTGCAGGTACCGCTTCCGAAGCATATCGACGAAGACAAGGTCACCGAAGCGATCTCACCCAACAAGGACGTCGACGGTTTCCATCCGGAAAACCTCGGTCGCATGATGCTGGGCCTTCCTACATATATTTCAGCCACGCCGAACGGCATCATGGAATTGCTGAAGCGCAACAAGATCGACACGGCCGGCAAGCACTGCGTGGTCGTCGGCCGCAGCAACATCGTCGGTACGCCGATGTCGGTGCTGATGTCGCGTAACACGAATCCCGGCAACTGCACGGTGACGATGGTGCACAGCCGCACGACGAACATGAAAGAAATCTGCGCGTCCGCCGACATCCTCATCGTGGCTATCGGCAAGCCGATGTTCGTGACGGCGGACATGGTCAAGCCGGGTGCGGTCGTCATCGACGTCGGCACGACGCGCGTGCCGGATGCCTCCGATCCAAAAGGCTTCAAACTGCGCGGCGACGTCGACTTCGACAACGTGAAGGACAAATGCAGCTGGATCACGCCGGTACCCGGCGGAGT
>DASWWP010000022.1:0-11216 GCA_036405915.1 Pseudomonadales bacterium | reverse complement strand
CCTCCGAACCGCTTGGTTTGCCCGCCTGCGGCGGCTAGAATAGCGGCCACTTTTTTGCCTACCGAAACCAAACCTTCATAGGAAGCCCGCTGTGTCCAACGATACCCAGAACATCCTGAAGTTCCTCGAAAACACCTCGGTCGAAGTCACGCCCGGCGGCGCGAAGAAAATCGAAGACTTCCGCACGATCCTGCGCCCCGGCACCACGGTGTTCGTGACCTTCCTGCCCGGTTCTGATTTCGCCGACACGCTCGCTACCGTCAAGCGCCTGTACGCCGAAGGCATGAAGCCGGTGCCGCACTTCGCCGCGCGCTCGATCCCGAGCAAGGCCTTCTTCGAGGAAAACCTGAAGATCATGCAGGCCGAGTGCAAGGTCGACGAAGCGCTGCTGATCGGTGGTGGCGTCACGAACCCGGTCGGCGAGTTCTCGAGCTCGATGGAAGTGCTGCGCACGGACCTCTTCCAGAAATACGGCATCAAGAAGCTCGGTGTCGCCGGCCATCCGGAAGGTTCGCCCGACATCCCGCCCGCTGAAGTCACGAAGGCGCTGCTGGAGAAAAACGCTTACGCGAAAGAGCACGGCATCGACATGTACATCACGACGCAGTTCTGCTTCGAAGCCGAGCCGATCATCGAGTGGGACAAACGCATCCAGGCCGAAGGCAACACGCTGCCGATCCATATCGGCATCCCCGGCCTCGCGACGATCAAGACGCTGCTCGCACACGCCACCGCCTGCGGCATCGGTCCGTCGATGCGCATCATCACGCGCCAGGCCGCGAACATCGCCAAGTTGATGACGACGCGCATGCCCGACAAGATCACGCGCGACCTCGCCAACTACCAGGCCAACGATCCGAAGTGCGGCATCACGCAGTGCCACCTGTACCCGCTCGGCGGCATGGCGAAGTCGGCCAAGTGGCTGTATGCCGTGCAGGACGGCAAGTTCAACCTGACCGAAGAAGGCTTCGACGTCACCGTCGAAATCTGAGGCTCCCGCTCCATAGCTCCAACGAGAACCCGGCGCTGCCGGGTTTTTGTTGCCTGTTACAAATTGCCAACAATTCCTCGCCGCTGCGAACTGCAAAATCGCCTGCAACTTTTTCGCGAGCTGCTGCGTTAGAGGAACATGAGCAAAGTCGTCCGTCTCTTCAAGCAGGACTGCGGTGTCGAAACCCTGATCCTGCCGCATTTCAGTGCGCTGTATTCACAGGCCTACAAGTACACCGCGAACCGTGCGACCGCGCAGGATCTCGTGCAGGACGTCTTCGTCTACGCGCTCGAGAACCGGCGCAAGGTCCTGGAACTCGATCCCGTGCTGCCGTGGCTGATGCGTTGCCTGTACCACCGCTTCGTCGACCAGTTTCGCCGCAACAGGAGCGACGTCGCGCAGTTTGGTGACTTCGACTTCGAGCAGACGGTAGCCCCCGGCACGAGTGCCGAGGACCAGTATTTCCACGAACAGGTACGCCTGGGGCTCGCGAAGCTGTCGATCGAGCAGCGCGTGGCCGTGACGCTGTTCGACATCGAAGGCTATTCGCTCGAGGAGGTGTGCAGCGTGATGGAGCTCCCGCTGAACACCGTCAAGTCGCACCTGCATCGCGGGCGGCGGCGCCTCAAGGCGCAACTCGCGCTGACCGGCAGCGAACTGGAACGGGACGAAGGGCCGACGCCATTCAGCATGATCACCACCAATATTTCCGGAGACGACGCCGATGCAATGTGAATACGGCAACGCCACGCTGGACGACTACTTCGACCACGCGCTCGACGCGAGCGCGCAGACCTTGTTCCTCGCGCATTGCCGCCAGTGTCCCGAATGCCGTGCGGAAGTGGATGCGCATACGCAGTACCTGCTGATGCTGAAGACCTTCAAGGTCACCTCTCCCGCTGCCGTGCCCACGCCCGATGGCCGCGTGCCCGGGACGACGCCAGCACAAGACACGACGCGGAAACGCGCTGCGTTTGCACCGTGGATGCTGCGCGCGGCGGCAGCGGTCGCGACGCTGGCGCTCGGTCTCGGCTGGCACGTCAGCCGCGACTACAACCCCCCGGGCGCCGTAAGCGACGACGACATGTGGAGCAAGGTGAACATCGTGATCCAGGTACCCGCCACGCTCGAGAATGCACGGCTCACGGTGAGCCTGCCGCAAGGCATCTACATCCAGGGCCATGAAGGCATGCAGACGCTTGCGTGGACGGCGGATTTCTCGCCTGGCACGAATGCGCTCGAACTGCCGATCCGCGTCGACGGCGACGCCTTCGATCGCTCGCGACCGCAATTCCTCGACGCAACACTCGAATACCAGGGTGCGTCGAAGCGCTTCGAGTTCCTCGTGGATCTCGACGAAGCCGTCGCAGGCACATTTTGACGATTCTTCCTCCCGATGCCTGCAACTTCCTCGCCGCGCGCCGCGTTATGCACTACGGAACGCAGCTGAAAGGAATCGAGCGGCGTCCCGGGAAGCTTCCGGCAAACCGTGCCGCCGCAGCGCAACGAAGGTCAGTTCAAGGGTCGGCATGACTCTTACACCGACCGGAATGAGCACTGCGGCGGCAATTCAAATCATTCAATCGAGGAACAATGTATGTTGAAGAAAACGCTACTCGCACTGGGCGTGGCCTGGACGGGGACGGCGGCGGCAGCTTCCAGCGGACTGGACGACGTGACGATGAACATCGTCAACGAAAGCGCCTTCCAGGAGATCATCAACGCGCAGCCCGCCGAAATAGAACAACTCCTGCAGGTGAACGCGAACGCGCAGCCGGTACGTACGGTCGTCCTGCGCAACACGGACGGTGAATTGCTGAACGCCACGCCGGTGAACAGCCAGGTGCTGACGGTGAACAGGGAACTGAACCAGGGCATGGTGTCGTTCTCGTTCATCTGTGCGGAAGGCCAGGACTGCCAGCAGCGCGTGCAGAACCTGAACGCCACCGGCGGCTTCATGCTGAGCGCGCCGGTTGGAGCCGGCATCAATGTGTCGCCGAACGGCATCGAGATCGCGCCGCGTTCCGAACCCGCGGTCGGCACCTTCGAAATCGTCGAAGGGCCCGGCGTATTCACGACGGCACCGGTGCAGGTACGCAATTTCGATGCAGGCAGCGACGCGAGCATCGGCACGGCGAACGTGCTGCCGCTCGAAGTCGGCAACTTCGCCCCCGTAGACATAAAGCAAATCGATACGGGCAACCTCGGAGTGCTGAACGTCCTGCCGGTCGACGGCGTCACGATCGGCCTCGATGCAGCACCGCTCGACGTGCATGCATTCGAAGCCGGGAACGTGCAGATCGTCGAGGGCGCACTGCCACTCGACAGCGTGATCTTCACGCCGGCCGCCGGCCTGTAACCGGGCTCGTGCTGCCGTGCTGCGCAGGGCCACATCCGGCCTTGCGCAGTTCTCCAGCTTCCTGGATGCGCATGTACAAATTTTCTGAACGCCTGACAGCACGGCTGCTGTCTCTCTGTCTGCTTGCCGCCTCGGTGGCCTCTGCAGCCGATACGCGCAGCGATGCCGAGGACGCGTTTCGCGCAGGCGACTTTGCCACGGCCGCCGCGTTGTTCGAGCAGGCCATTGCCGAAGGACATGCCGACAACGCAACGCGCTACAACCTCGCCGTCGCACAGTTCCGCCGCAATGACATCGCGAGCGCGAATCGAAACTTTCGCCTGCTCCTCGACCAGGGGCTGCGCAGCGCCGACGTACTGTATTCGCTCGCGGTGACCGAAAAGTTGCTGGGCAATATCGCGGAGGCGCAGACCTATTTCGCTTTGGTTGCCAGCAGCAGCTCGACGCTTGCCGACGAAGCGCTCGCGCAGTTGCAGACACTCGACAGCCCGCTCGCTGCGCAGGCGCCGGTCGCCTCGGAGTTACGGACATCGTTGCAGCTTGCCACGGGTTACAACGACGCTATCGTCGAAGTGCAGGACGGCAGGCTCACGCGCGGCGGCGATCGTTATGCCGAAACGACGGCGGCGCTGGCATGGGACGAGCCTTTCGGCGCCACGGGCCTCGGCCTGAACCTGATGCTGTACGACAATTCGTATGCCGACACGAGCGAACAGAACTTCAGGCTGCTCGGCATGGGCCTGCAGCAGCGGCTGCCATGGTTCGGCCGGCGATTGTTCTGGACGCTCGACGTCGACGCGAGCCAGCTCGATACGCAGGGTTTCCAGCAAAGCGCGAATGCCGGCCTCGGCATCGAACAGCGCGACACCAACAGCAGCTGGCGTCTTACATATCGCTACCGCATCGCCGACAGCCTGAACACCTCATTCGATCCCTTCGCCGGCCGCCATCATCGCGTGCAGGCCGACTACACCGTGCAGCCGTGGCCGCGGCACCTGGCAAGCCTGCGCGCAAGCTTTGAACAGGTCGAGCGCGACCCGGTCGCGAATACCGAGTCGACTCTGGATCTTTCGCGTGAACTCGCGCGCATAGACATTGCGTGGGCTTACCAGGTTACTTCGACGCTGCAGGCAACGGCGGGGATGTCATACGGTGAAATGCGTGCGCGTGATTACCAGCGCTTTGCGAACGGCGCGCGACTGCAGCGCAACGAAGACAGCATGGGGTACACGCTGTCGCTGCGCCGGATACTAAACAGTCAGCTCATGCTGCAGGCCACGTACCAGCGCAACGACAATCGTTCGACGCTGGCCGATTTCACGTACGAGCAATCCGTTTTCGAGGTGGGCTTTGCGTGGACGCCGCGTTTTCCGTAGCGCGCTGAATATGGTGCATCGTCCAAATGGACCGGGTGCACTGCCCGGATGGAGAGCACTAGTCCACGCAACGGAATCAATCGACAAGCCAGGTTTTTTGACCTGTGAGTCGAGTCACAGTCGGCGTCCCTGCCGCTCCGTAGAATCGCACGTGAATCAGTATCCTCCTGATTCGTTGGTCTCACTGGTAGTAGTACTCTTCAAACCCCGGTCCTGCCGGGGTTTTTTATTTCACCGCCAGTCGAAAGCGTCGCGGAGGCGAAGGCATGTCGACGCCGCCCGATGATTCCGGATCAGAAGCTGACAGCCTTCGCATCGTTCATGATGATGTCGCGATACACCGGCAGCGACCAGCCTTCCGCTTCGAGTTCGTCCAGGCGCGCTTCAACCATCTGCACATAGTCCGCAGGGCTGCCGTATTTCGCGCGCAGCGCGTCCTGTGGCAGCGGGGTCTGCCAGCCGGACAGCGCGCACAATAGCGGCGTGTTCATGCGGCCGAGGCCGGGCCCAGTGCTGGTCGGATTCGGTTCGTTGACCATCGTGAACTTCACGGTTGGCAGGTCGACATACACGTTGCGGATGCCGCCGACCGGATTGCCGTATTCGTCGAGCTGCATCAGCGAGCCGTCGTTGTCGACGAACATGTCCATCACGACGCGCGGCGCACGCGGGGGCGTGACACCCTTGTCGACCCACTGCAGCAGGTGATGCAGCGCGACCGAGGTGTACGCATCGATCGGGAAATGCGATAGCGGATGGACGCAGTCTTCCTGCGTGAAGCGGCGGAAGGTGTTGCGTGTGTCGAGATGCGCCATGCCGGGGAATTCGTACACGCGAAACTGCTTGCCCGGCTCGTCGCTGTCCTGCGTGGCGGTCGCGACGTTCTGGAATTCGTGCTGTGTCGGGATCTGGATGATCGGCACGTCGACCGGCGCGATCGTCGTGCCGTTCATCGTCGGCATGAAGCCGTCGTAGATGTTCGACATGTCGGCAAGCTTGAACACTTTGTGCGACGGCAGGTAGTTCGTCAGGATGCGTGAACTCGCCGACGTGCCCCACAGCACCATCTTGCGTATCTCGAGATGCGCGATCGGGCTCTGCTCGCTTTTGATCAGCGCGCCGGCCTGCGCGAGGATTTCGCTGGTCTGTTCGTTCGCGAATTTCACGAAGCCGTAACGTTCAGGATCGTACGCGGCGATCTGCTCGACGCCCTGCGTGTCGATTTCGACCGCGATGTGGCCTTCGTCCATGATGTATAGCGAGTTGTATTCGAAGGCATGCGCCGCGCCCGCCGGATGCATCGCTTCCGCGACGACGAGGCCGCTGAACTTGCCATCGTCGCGCGGCTTGCGAATGACGAGGCGCGTTGCATACGGCTGGCCGGCAGCAGTGCCGGAGATACGGTATTCGTCGATGACGTAATCGAAATGCTCGATGCCGCGCTCGGGCCACAGTGCCGCGGACGAATCGTAGACTTTGCCACCGTCCGGAAGCTTTTCGATCGCGGGGATCGATGCAACGACGGGATCCGGAATTTCCTCAGCCTGTTGCGGCGCGCCACCGGCGACTGGCGGTTGCGCCAGCGTGGCGATGCTGAAGCCGAGCAGTGTGAGCGTAAGTGCGGGTACTCCGAGCAACTTCGTCGTGTTCATGGCAGCGCATCCCCTTCGGCATTGTTGTTATCCGGACGGGATTCTACCGCCAATGCGCGCCTCCGCCAGCGGGGGCGTGAATGGACCGAAGGCCGCGATGCCAAACCACAGCGCGATCGCCAGCAGCGCGACGCTGACCGGCAGGCCGGCCGCGGAAAGCGCGGCGCCGCCGAATGTCGCGATATGGCCGGCCACGAGCAACACGAGTGCGAATGCCGTGGCGCCTTTCAGGCGGCGCTTGTAACGCGCTTCATCGCGAACGAACACACCCGCTGTCATCGCCAGCGCGAGACCGATCCAGAACACCGCAGCTGACGGGACGGCGAAGACGACCTGAGTGAAACTGGCGAGTGTCAGCGCGAGCGGAGTGCCCCACACGACACCTGGCCAGATCGTATTCAGCGCGTCGCGATATTTGCGCTTCTCGAGCCAGATGTTGATGCCGGTGGCCGACACGACGCTCAGCGCGAGGCCGAGGGCCACATACAGCAGCTTCGTCGCGAAGCCGCCGAAATGGCCGAAGTGGACGCGATACACGGAATACAGCGCCTGCACAGCACCGCCTTCCGTGTAGCCGGCAGTATCGAGGTAGTTGCCAGCCGTGTCGAAGCGATAGTTTTCCGACCACGCGAGCAGGCCGGGCTGCTGTACGTAGAACTCCATGAAGCGTTCGTCCGTCGGCGCGTCATGCACGATCAGGTACAGCAGCTGGCCATCAGGCGACATTTCACGCACCTGCTCCAGCGCACGCGCGACGGCGTAAACCGGCGCCTGGTTCTCGAGCGCCGGCTCTGCCGGAAATACGGCTTCGTTGAAGGCTTCCGGCGTCGTGTCGACCGCGGAGGCGAACATTGCACCCAGCAGCAGCACGAGCCCGTAGTACGCACCGGTGATCGCGATCATCAGGTGGAACGGCGCGCCCCATACGCTCAGGCGGTTGTGCAGGTCCACCTGCCCGATGCGTCCGGCCGTGCCACCGCGCAGCTTGAAGGCATCCTTGACGATCGACGGATGCGCGAGGAAGCCGCTGATGATCAGTCCGCACAACAGCGCGCCCGTGGCGCTGACGATGACGACGCCGATGTTCAGCGGCAGGTGCAGGTTGACGTGCAGGCCGGTCAGCAGGCCAGACAGCTCGTCATGTGCCGGCGGCCCGTCGCTGCCGTCGCGATTCAGGTAATGGCCTTCGAGGTCGCTCGACAGCTTCACGCGTGGCAGCGATTCGTTCGGGAACACGAGGTACATGTGCTCCGTCATGTCGGTGTCGCTCGATGACATGTAGCGATTGAAGCTTGCCTCGAGCACCGCGGGATCAACGTCGAGATACTCCTCGGCAGCCGGCTGTTCCCAGCGTTCGATTTCCTCGTAGAAGATCGTGATCGTGCCGCTGAGGCAGATGATGAACATCAGCCCGCCGAGCATCAGCCCGAGCCATGAATGCGCGGATAGTGAACTTTTGACGAGCTGGGGCGACAGCAGCTTCATGCTAGAACCTTCTTATCGGGAGCGTCACGTCAGGCGAACAGCAGCAGCGCGGAGAAGGCCGCCAGACCGACGTTCACGAGCACCGGTTTCAACAGGGCATCCTGAGCGCAGATCCACACGCCCAGCACGCCCCACACGACGGGATATACGAAAACGGCGACGGCGAACTTCAGCGGCATCGCCCACGGCAGGTACAGTACGAGTGCAATGCTCAGCATCATCGCGATGACGCCGGCCGCGGGGACCGACAGCAGGAAGATCGTGCCGTGCTTTAACCATGCTTGCGCGCCGGGGCGCTGCAAGGCTGCGAACGGGCGCTGCACGGCGGCTGCGACGGTTTTGCGCGCGTCGGCCGTCAGCGCGATCTCGACCCAAACGAAGCAGGCGAAGACGCCGAGCGCGTAGCACACGCCGACTTCAGGCCCCAACGCCCATGACCACGCGAACATCGACAGGAGGGCGAGGAGCCAGCCTGCGCTTGCGAACATCCTTGCAGCCGCGCGGCGCCAGCCCTGGAAGATCAGGCAGGCGGCGGCAGCGGAGCTTGTGGTGGCAAGCAGGGTTTCGAGCACGATTGGTCCACCTTCTTCATCATCGGGGTGCCGGATTCCCGCCTGCGCGGGAACCACCGGCTACCTTAGTACTTCCAGCGCAGCGACAGGCTGTAATCCAGCGGCTGTGCATACCACGACTGTTCGTATTTCACGGAGCTGAGGTATTTCTCGTCGGTGAGGTTGTCGACGTTCAGTGCGAGGCTCAGTGCATCGTTGAACGCATAGCTCACGTAGCCGCCGAACACGGCGTAGCTGTCCTGTGCGATGCGGCCGTACGTGGACTCGAAGTACATGTCGTCCTGCCAGCGCGCCGACAGGCCGAGGCCGAGCTGCGGCATTGCAGCGGGTGCCCACGAGCCGAGGACTTTCAGCGTGTTGCGCGGAATGAACGTGCGCGCATCGTTGCCGTTCGGGTCTTCGATCTTCAGGTGCGTGTAGCCGGCCTGTACGTTGATCGTGTCGGTGATGTTGCCGGAGAGCTCGAGTTCGATGCCGTCGGCCTCCGCGTCGATGCCGCGGTACATCGCGAAATCGAAGTCGTCGGCGAAGTCCGTGTCGGCGACGCCGTCGCCGTCGCCGTACGCAACGAATTCCTGCAGGTTCTCCTGCTCCGAGCGGAAGACCGCAACGCTCGCGAGCATGTTCGCGAACTGCTTCTTCACGCCGAACTCATAGCTCTTGCCTTCGGCGGAGCCGAGTGGCTGCAGGCTTTCGTCGAGATAGAACTGCGGCTGGTAGATATCGCTGTAGCTGCCGTACACGTTCAGGCCGTCGAGCACTTCCCACGTGAAGCCGGCATACGGGCTGCCGCCGTCTTCGTCGGAATCGGTCGACACGCCCCAGCTCACGCCGCGGTTTTCGTAATCGACCTTGCTGGCGCCGAGGATCAGGTTGAGGTTGTCGGTCATTGCGAGCAGCAGCGAGCCGTACAGGCGATTCAGCTGCATGTCGTCGCGCGCTGCTTCGATCGGCGTGTCCCATGTGGGACGCGCTACTTCATTGCCACGCCAGCCCGGGAACGGCGGCATCACGTCGAAGCCGCTGAGCGCGGTGGCGTCGAGTCCGCTCGAATCCTTTTCGGCAAGGTTCAGGCCGATGTTGAACTGGTGTTCACGGCCCCAGGCCGTGAACGTGCTGCGCACCACGGTATCCCACACGAGGCTGTCCTGCTCGGTGTCGAACTTGCCGGGGTAACCGAGCATGCCGAGGCCCGTGGCGGGATCGAGCCCGGTATTCCAGTACGTGTAGAACACTTCGGCGTTTTCGGTGTAATCGCTGTGCTGCAGCATGCTCGTGACGGTGATGTTGTCGTTCACGCGCCAGCCGAGTTCGGCGAAAGAGGTTTTGGTCAGCGTGTTCCAGAAGGTCCAGTCCATCGACGTGCTCGTCGATTCGTCCCAGTCTGCCTGCACGCCATTGCTGTAGATGATTGGCGCGGCACCCCACAGCACGCCGTCGCTGTCGTTGTCCTGGTGCGTGTAGCCTACAGCGAGCGTCACGGAGTCGCCGATCTGGCCGTCGAGCACGAAGGAACCGACCTTGCGCTCGTTCGCATAGTGATCGAGCCAGCTTTCCTTGTCCTGGTACACGCCGACGGCGCGGATCGCCCAGCGGCCATCGGACGTCAGCGGCGTGGAGAGATCGGTGACGACGCGCTGGTTGTTCCAGCGGCCGAGCTGCACGGTGGTGTCGATCGCGGATTCGTTCCCCGGGCGCTTGCGCACGTAGTTGACGGTGCCAGATGGGTTACCCAGGCCGGTGATCAGGCCGTTCGAGCCGCGCAGCACTTCGACCTTCTCGTAGATCGCCGTGTCGAGGTCGCCGACGATCAGCGAGCCGAACGGAATGCCGATGCCGTCGACGTGCATGCTCGTAATGTCGAAGCCGCGCGAGTTGTACGTCGTGCGGTCGGTTTCGGTGGAGTCGACGTTCACGCCGGTCGTCATCTTCAGCATGCTGTTGACGTCGACGAGGCGGAAGTTCGCGATCTCCTCGGCCTCGAGCACCGTCAGCGACTGCGGGGTTTCGAAGGGGCTCAGGTCGAGGCCGGTGGCGCCGCGGGTTTCGCGGTCGGCACGCAGGGCCTTGATGATGATTTCCTCGACACCAGCGCCGCTGCGCGTGCCACCGGCATCGGCCGCGAGTACGGCCTGCGAGCTGACCAGGACAAGACCGCAATTAAGCGCGAGCGCGGCCTTCGACGTGAACGTGTTCTTCATTGCATTTCCGTGGGGTTGGGATTCGAAAGAGTGCGCAAGATAGCGGCTAGCGTCACGAATGTAAATACGAAAGCTTCTCATTTGCAGGTGGTTGAAGTTGAAGTGCCGGGGAGGCCTCGGAGAAAGGCACGGAACCGGTAGTGCTTTGCCTGAGTAAGCGCCAGTCCGTTTACTGTCGCTCGCGCCATCCATGGCGCTCAACGTCCCTGCAAAGCACTACCGGTCCCAGCCTTTAGAGCCGGTTTGGTGTTCCGAGGGGTGCTGGTGGGGCTTACGCGTCATTCCAGCATGTGCCGAAATGAGTGAGAGCTGCTCAATCGGACAGGCGGTGCAACGGCGGGTCCTCGCACTCATGCAGCAGGCGGCTCAGCGTCTTGCCGTGAAGCCGCCAGTGCTCGCCGGCGATTTCCATCCATGGCTGCAGCACGAAGCGGCGTTCGTGTGCGCGCGGATGCGGGAGGGTAAGTTCGGGGGTGTTGCAGACGATCGAGCCGAAGGCCAGCAGGTCGAGGTCGAGCGTGCGCGCTTCGTTGCGGATGCCGCTGCGCACGCGGCCGTACTTGTCTTCGATGTGCTGCAA
>DASWWP010000021.1:0-2300 GCA_036405915.1 Pseudomonadales bacterium | reverse complement strand
GCGGACGCACGTCCATGCCGCGACCGGCTTCGAAGGTGACAGGACCCATCTGGTCGAAGAAGACGAACGGTCCGACCGTGCGGGGCTGGGAGCCGGGCAGTGCGCGGCGCACGGCGAAGTCGCCGATGTCACGGGCGCGCGGCACGAGGACGGATGCGACGGGATCTCCCTCGCCGGCGTGATTGTCTGCGTTCAATGTCCACGTCATCGTGTCGTCCCGGTTTGCGAATGGCGAAGCGTGGAGTATAAGGCGCCGTGACCCATAACTCATGCCCAGGCTCACAGGAGCAACGATGACCGATCCCCGCGCAGCTTTTTACGGCGCCTGGCGCCTCGAAGCCAATGTATTTCGCGACGAGCACGGTGTGGAGACCTGGCCTTTTGGCGAGGACTGTCGCGGCCTGCTGATGTACGACCCGAGCGGCATGATGTCGGTGCAGATGATTCGCGCCGACCGGCCGCATTTTCCGAGTGAAGACATCACCGGTCTCGACGAGTCCCTGCTGCGCGCCGCCTTCGAGGGGCTCAACACCTACTTCGGCCGTTTCGAGGTCGATGTCGCGGGACAGCGCGTGATTCACCATGTCGAAGCCGCTTCATTGCCGAACCGTGCCGGTTCGCGCCAGGAGCGGCAATACGAACTCGACGGTGACAGGCTCGTCCTGCGTTCGCCGCCGCGCTTGCTAGGCGGACGCCGGCTGACGGGGGAATTACGCTGGCGAAAAACAGGGAATTCCAGCCACTCGCGCATCGCCTGAGCCGTTGCATCGGCGTTAAGATGACCATGAACGCACTTAATGAGGAATGCACATGAAAAGCCTGAAGCCACTGATGGCCCTGCCTCTGCTATTCCTGGGGTCGTCACTGTTTGCCCACACCGAACTCATCGAATCCAGCCCGGTCGACGGCGACGTGCTCACGACGGCGCCGGAGACTCTCGACATGACGTTTTCCACCGCCGTGCGCCTGCTGAAGCTCGAGCTGGCCAACGACGCCGGCGCCGTCCAGAAAACCAATTTCGCGGCGTCGGCCGAAGCCAGGCAGGCTTATTCGATCCCACTGCCGCGTCTCGAACCGTCGGCCTATGCCGTTTCGTGGACGATACTCGGCGAGGACGGCCACCGCGTCGAAGGCAACATGAGCTTCCTTGTCGATGCCACTGCGCACGAACCGGCTGACACCCAGGGTGCGCACGACGGCGAGTGAGCAACGGCGCCTGATTCGACTGTTGCGACGTCGAGCGAGCTGCACGCGGCAGATCCGGGATAACTGATCGATGGAGATAGCCGGTTGGGAGCTCGCGGTCGTCGCGGCCAAGTGGCTTGTGTTGCTGGCCACGGCGGGCGCCATCGGCGCTCCCTTCATTCTCATCCTCGCGCGCCATCTGCAATTCGACGACCTGCGCGCTGTCGAGTCCTTCCTCCACCGTTGTGCCCTGATCGGCCTCAGCGCGAACCTGCTGTGGTTCCTGCTGCAGATCGGCGCCGTGAATCGCAGCGGCATCGGCGGCATGTTCGACCGGACGCTCGGCACGATCTTCCTGCAGTCCGGTGTCGGCGCCGCGTGGGAAACACGCATGCTCGGCTTCACCGGCCTGATGCTGTTCACGCTGAAGCCCACGGCCGCAAAGCTGCCCACGTGGGCGCAGGGTGTGCTGCACGCGCTCGCCGCTGTACTGCTACTCGCCGCTTTCGATGACACCGGGCACGTCAGCACGCTGCCGGGCGCAGCACAGCTCGCGCTCGTGCTGCATGTGCTCGCGGTATGCCTGTGGATCGGAGCACTGTACCCGCTATTGCAACTGAGCCGCTCCGATGACATTGCGCGCATCCAGCAACTGATGCGGCGATTCGGGGAAATCGCACTCGGCATCGTGGCCGTGCTGCTCGTTACCGGTGTCTTCCTGGCCACGCGGCTGCTCGATGCTCCCGGCGAGCTGCTCGGCACCCCGTATGGCCGCGTCCTGCTGCTGAAGCTGTTCGGCGTCTATGCTCTGCTGATGTTCGCGGCGATGAACAAGCTGCTGCTCGTTCCGCGCCTGTCCGCGCAGTCGGCGGCCTTGCGGCAACTGCAGAAATCGATACGTGCCGAATGGATCGTCGCGCTGCTGGTGCTTGCCGTGACTGGCTGGATGACGAGCGTGGTCGGGCCCGCGGGCATGTGACGCGCCCACGACTTGATGCCAGTCAGGTCGGCCCGGCGGCGATTAGGGCAGTCTGTCCGGTAACTCTGCGCCGGGCGGCGCAGTGACTCATCCATTCGTCGATGACGACGGGAGTTCTGCCCATGAATCCCTTAGC
>DASWWP010000020.1:0-13900 GCA_036405915.1 Pseudomonadales bacterium | reverse complement strand
CACGCCATCAAGGACATCGAGCTCGACCTCGAGCGCCTGAACTTCGAACTGCGCACGCGCGAACTCGGTGTCGACCGCCAGGCACTGCTCGTCACCGACCTCGAGCGGCAGGTCGGCGAGCTGACGATCCGCTCGCCAGTGATCGGCATCGTCGGCAACCTGCAGGTGAACCAGAAGGCCGCCGTGACGAACAACCAGGCCGTCATGACCGTCGTCGACCTGACCGCCTTCGAAGTCGAAGCGAACGTGCCGGAAAGCTACGCGGACGATCTCGGCCTCGGCATGCCGGCGGAAATCCTCATCGGCAATGCGCGCCATGACGCCACCGTCGTCGCCGTGTCTCCTGAAATCGTCGCCAACCAGGTGACGACGCGACTGCGCTTCGCCGGCACCCCGCCCGGCCTGCGCCAGAACCAGCGACTGACGACGCGCATCCTGCTCGAGAACCGGCCAAACGTACTGATGGTCGAGCGCGGCCAGTTCCTCGAGAGCGGCGCCGGCCGCGTGGCTTACGTGCTCGACGACGACATCGCGCGCCGCACGAACATCGAGCTCGGCGCGCGCAGCCTGAATGCCGTCGAGGTCCTCGGCGGGCTCGACGAAGGCGACACGATCGTCACATCGAGCATCGATGCCTTCGAACGTGCCGACACCGTCCTGGTTACCGACTGATCCGGCAGCCGTCCGGCCATGAACTCATAAGCCCAACACCCACACGCAAGGGAAACACAAGGAAGACCAATATGCTGACCATGCACAACATCACGAAAACCTTCCGCACGGTCACCGTGCAGACGAACGCGCTCCGCGACTTTTCGCTGCGGATCGATGAAGGCGACTTCGTCGCGATCACCGGTCCGTCGGGTTCCGGCAAGACCACGTTCCTGAACATCGCAGGCCTCCTCGAAACATTCGACGGCGGAATCTACGAACTCGACGGCCAGAGCGTCGCGCAACTGAAAGACGCGCAGCTGTCCAAACTTCGCAACGAGAAAATCGGCTTCATCTTCCAGAACTTCAACCTCATTCCCGACCTCAGCATCTTCGACAACGTCGACGTGCCGCTGCGCTACCGCGGCTTCAACGCCGCCGAACGCAAACGCCGCATCGAGGATGCGTTGCAGCGCGTCGGGCTCGGCGGCCGCAAGGACCACCTGCCCTCGCAGCTCTCCGGCGGGCAACAGCAGCGAGCGGGCATTGCGCGCGCTCTCGCCGGCGAGCCGCGCTTTCTGCTCGCCGACGAACCGACCGGCAACCTCGATTCGCAGATGGCGGCCGGCGTGCTCGACCTGCTCGAAGAGATCAACCAGCAGGGCACGACGATCATCATGGTCACGCACGATCCGGAACTCGCGAAACGCGCGAAGCGCGAAGTGAAGATGCGCGACGGCCTGGTGCAACCGGCAGAAAAGATGCAGGCGGCCTGAGGAGAGTTCCCATGATCAAGCTCGCAGACTACAACCTGAAGCTTGCGCTCAAGAACATCCGCCGCACGCCAGTGCTCAGCGCGCTGATGGTGGCGGCCATCGGCATCGGGATTGGCATGTGTATGTCGATGGTCACGGTGAATTACCGGTTTTCGCTCGATCCGATCCCACAGAAGAGCGACGTACTGCACTTCGTCCAGATCGACACCTGGAGCGCAGACTTCCCGTTCAACGAAGGCGAGTCGCTGCCGAACCAGGTGACCTACCGCGATGCGAAGGCGCTGATGTCCGCGAAGAAGGCTCATCGCCAGGCGATGATGTCGCGCGCCGCGCTCGCCGTTGAACCCCCGGGCCGAGACGAGCGTCCTTTCTTCGTCGAAGTGCGCGCAACCACGGCCGACTTCTTCCCGATGTTCGACGTGCCGATGCTATACGGCAGCGGCTGGACGGAAGCAGAAGATATCGCCGCCGAGCAGGTCGTCGTGCTGAGTGCTGAAACCAACGAGCGCGTGTTCGGCGGTGAGGATTCCGTCGGTCGCACGCTGCGCATGTCGGGTGCGGATTACCGTGTCGTCGGCGTCATGGAAGAATGGAACCCCTCGCCGCGTTTCTACGATCCCACTGGCGGCGCGTTCTCCGACTCCGAGGACGCCTATATTCCGTGGGAACTCGTCGTCACGAAGGAACTGCCACGCAGTGGCAATACGAACTGCTGGCGCCCTCTGGAAGGCGACGGCCTGCAGGCCTTCCTGAACTCCGAGTGCATCTGGATCCAGCTCTGGGTGGAACTGCGCAACGCAGATGAGCGCGCCGAGTACGAAGACTTCCTCGACGCCTATGCGACCACGCAGAAGGACCTCGGCCGCATGCCGCGCCCGCTCGATACGCGCGCGACGCCCGTCACGCCGATGCTGCAGGAAATGGGATTGATACCGGAAGAAGCGCAGGTGCTGCTCGGGCTGTCCGTCATGTTCCTCGTCGTGTGCCTGCTCAACACGATCGGCCTGCTGCTCGCTAAATTCCTCGGCAAGGCCACCGAGATCGGCACGCGGCGCGCTCTCGGGGCGAGCCGCGGCGTGCTGTTCCAGCAATATCTCGTCGAAGCGGGCCTGATCGGCTTTTGCGGCGGCATCCTCGGCCTCGGCCTCGCCTGGCTGGGACTCGAAGGCATCAAGGCCCAGTTCCCGAGCGAGCAGGATGCCGTCGAACGCGTGATGGTGCTCGACTGGAACATGGCCTTTGTTGCCGTGGCGCTGGCGATCGTCGCGAGCCTCGTCACCGCGATCTATCCGACGTGGCGAGCCTGCAGCATCCAGCCAGCCGCGTATCTGAAGGCCAACTGACGCTTAAGCACTGATTCAAGCCAACTGAGACAAACAGGGAGAACGACGATGGATATCGGGCCAATCTGGCGCGCGGCGCTGCGGAACAAGACAGGCATCGTGCTGATCGTGCTGCAGGTCGCGTTCACGATGGCGATCGTGATCAACGCGATTGCGATCGCGATGCAGGAAGCCGACGACATGAGCCGTCCGAGCGGCGTCGACGAGGCGAACATGTTCCACCTGCAAAGCGCCGGCTTCGCGGCCGACTTCGACGACCGCCTGACGATCGAGGAAGACCTGCGGCTGATCCGCAGCCAGCCCGGGGTTATTGCCGCGATCCAGACGAACTCCGTGCCGCTCGGCGGCAGCGGCTGGAGCATGGGCCTGAAAACGGCGCCCGGCGCGGAAATCGAAGCGACACAGACGACGATCTACTTCGTCGACGACCGCGCACTCGAGACTTACGGTGTCGAACTCATCGCGGGCGAAAATTTCGCCCCGTCCGACGTGACCTGGCGCGAGTCGAATTCCCGCGGCTGGGGCACGCAGGTGATCGTGTCGAAGGCGCTTGCGACGACGCTGTTCCCGGATGATTCGAATTACGGCGTCGGCAAGACGATCTACATCAACGATACGGAGCCGGTGACGATCCGCGGCGTCATCGACCGTTTACAAGGACCGTGGAGCGGCTGGGACGAAGGCGTCGAATACACCACGCTCGTGCCGCAACACCTGCTTGGCAACTCGACCTCGTACCTGGTCCGCGCCGAGCCAGGACGCCGCGATGCGCTGATGCCACAGATCGAAACGCTGCTGGCGGAGCGCGAGGACGGCCGCATCCTGCGCAACCTGCGTACGATGGAGGAAACGCGCGAACGCTCGTACGAAGGAAGCAGCTCTCTCGTCAACATCCTGACGACGTCGATCATGATCCTCGTGGCGATCACGACGCTCGGCGTGTCGGGCCTTACGAGCTTCAACGTCACGAGGCGCACGAAGCAGATCGGCACGCGCCGCGCGCTCGGCGCGAGCCGCAAGGCGATCCTGCGTTACTTCCTGGCGGAGAACTTGCTGTTTACCGGCATCGGCGTCGTGCTCGGCGCGCTGATCGGCATCGGGCTCAACATCGCGATGGTGAATGCATTCAGCATCCCGCGCTTCGACTGGTATCTCATCCCCGCGGCGATGCTGACGATGCTATTGATAGGCCAACTGGCCGTATTGTTCCCCGCGCGTCGCGCGGCGGCGATTCCGCCCGCGATCGCGACACGGACGATCTGAGGACAATCAGAGGCTGGCACTTTTACGAACGGGATTCCGGCTTCGCCGGAATGACGATGGTGACACGTCGTCACGCCGGACGAGGACGCGGTCAACGATCGTTCGGCGGCAGGCTTACCGCCAGTGCTCGACGAAGTCCGCCGTATTCAGTACAGGCGCAGGACGATCGCGCGTCGTCGGCGTGCCGACATAGATGAAGCCGACGATAGCGTCGCTGTCCTTCAGGCCGAGCCCCTGCTTGACGCGCGCATCGTAGGCAGGCGCGCCGGTGCGCCAGATCGACGCGAAGCCGAGCGCGTGGATCGCCACGGACATGTTCTGCACCGCAGCCGCACACGATTCGACCTGCTCGATGGCCGGCGCCTTGGGACTCTCCTTCACGGCCGCGACCGCAACGATGATCAGCGGCGCGCGCAGCGGTGCAGCCCGCAGCTTGTCGGCTTCTTCAGGCGTCTTTGGCTGCAGCGCATCGACGAACAGCTGCCCGAGCTTGTTGCGTGCCTCTCCCTCGACGACGAGAAAGCGCCATGGCCGCAGCATGCCGTGGTCCGGGGCGCGCAGGCCGGCGCGCATAATCTGCTCGAGCGCGGCGTCGCCCGGCGCGGGATCGACGAGCCGCGGCGCGGCGGTACGGGTTTGCAGGGCGACGAGTGCATCCATGAGTGGGACCTGTGGCAGTTTTTCGGGTTATTGGCGGTTGTAACGGGGAAAGGCCACGTAATCCATCATCGCGGCGCTCGCGCGTACCGGGTTGATGTCGAGGCCGCCGCGGCGCAGGAAGTTGGCTTCGACGCTCAGTGACTGCGGCTTGCAGCGCGCCATGAGGTCGCAGTAAATCCGTTCGACGCAATTCTCGTGATAGTCGGCATGCAGGCGATACGACACGAAGTAGCGCAGCAGCGCGGCGTGGTCGATGAGCGGCCCCTTGTAGCACACGGTCACCGTGGCCCAGTCGGGCTGGCCAGTCATCGGGCAGCGCGAGCGGAACAGGTCGGTGTAAAGAACTTCGTCGGCGAGTTCATCCGTCCTGCCCCCGCCGCCTTGCCCTCCCTCCCCCACGGCCTGCCATTGCGCGAGCTGCAACAGCGAGGCATCGACGTCGTAGCGGTCGCAGCCCAGCTCATTCGCGTCGAGGCGAATGCCATCCGGCGCGTCGAGCATCTCCTTCATGCCACCGAAAGCTTGCACGAGCACCTCGACCTCGGCCCCCGCGGCCTGTGACAGGTCCGCTCGAATGCAGGCCGCGGCCGCGCCCGCGTCGGCAAAGGCGTGCTGGTTCAGCGAATTCAGGTAGAGCTTCAGTGACTTTGATTCGACCAGGAACGGACTCGTGCACGGGAAAATGAAGCGGCCACGCGCGACCTGCGGCATGCCCTTCGTGTCGAGCCACGACAGCTCGTAGGCATTCCAGATGTCGGCACCGGTAAACGGCAGCGCGGCGGAATCGATGCCCAGCTTCTGCCGATTGTCCTCGCGCGCGAGTGGCACGAGCAGGCCCGGATCGTAATGCTCCGGATATGCGACTGCCTTGCCGAGCGGATTCTCTTTCATCAGTTGCGCAGGCCCTTGCCGCGATGCAGCAGGTACATCGACACGGCGAACAGCGCCAGCGTAAAGCCCACGAGCATCATCAGCGAAAAGCCCAGGTGCGAATCGGAGATGCCGAGTACGCCGTAACGGAAGGCATTGATCATGTAGAAAATCGGGTTGGCCTGCGCGACGACCTGCCAGAAGCCAGGCAGCATCTCGACCGAGTAGAACACACCGCCGAGATAGATCAGCGGCGTCAGGATGAAGGTTGGCACGATCGAGATGTCGTCGAAATTCCGCGCGAACACCGCATTGATGAACCCTCCGAGCGAAAACACCGTGGACGCCAGCAGCACGACGAGTACCGTGATGAACAGGTTGTGCATGTGCACACCGCTGAAGAACAGCGCGATCACCGTGGCGATCACGCCGACACACAGCCCACGGGCAATGCCGCCGGCGACGAAGCCGAGCAGGATCACGTGGTTCGGCACCGGCGAAACGAGCAGCTCTTCGATGCTGCGCTGGAACTTCTGGCTGAAGAACGACGACACGACATTCGCGTAGGAGTTGTTGACCACGGACATCATGATCAGGCCCGGCACGATGAATTCCATGTACGTGTAGCCCCCCATCGAGCCTATGCGGCTGCCGATCAGGTTGCCGAAGATCACGAAGTACAGCGCGATCGTGATGACCGGCGGGACGAGCGTCTGCACCCAGATGCGCGTGAAGCGGCGCACTTCCTTCGTCACGATCGTGCGGAACGCGATCCACTTGTAGGCCGTGCTGATTCCGGACATTTCAGTTCGCTCCGTTGTGCGTGGCGGCTGTGCCGCCACGTCGCCCGCTTTCGTTCAGCAGCGACACGAACAGCTGCTCGAGACGGTTCGACTTGTTGCGCATGCTCTTCACGCTGATGTTTCGCGCCGACAGCAGCGCAAACACGTCGTTGAGGCTTTGCTGGCGCGTGACGCCGATTTCGAGCGTCGTTTCATCGACCATGTTGACCTCGAAGCCCGGCAGCTCCGGCGCCGCGGTCATGTGCGTGTGCGTATCGAGCACGAACAGCTCCTGGTTGAGCGTTTGCAGAAGCGACTTCATCGTCGTGTTCACGACGATCTCGCCCTTGTCGATCATCGCGATGTTGCGGCACAGGTTCTCCGCTTCCTCGAGGTAGTGCGTCGTCAGGATGATCGTAGTGCCCGCACGGTTGATCTGCTGCAGGAACTCCCACGTGGAACGGCGCAGCTCGATGTCGACGCCGGCTGTCGGCTCGTCGAGGATCAGCAGGCGCGGCTCGTGCACGAGCGCGCGCGCGATCAGCAGGCGCCGTTTCATGCCGCCCGACAGTACGCGTGCCTGCTGGTTGTGCTTGTCCCACAGGCCGAGCTGGCGCAGGTACTTCTCCGCGCGCTCCTTCGCGAGTTTCGGCGGCATGCCGTAATAGCCGCCCTGCGTGACGACGATATCGAACACCTTCTCGAACAGGTTGAAATTGATTTCCTGCGGAACGACGCCGAGATCGAGTTTCGTTTCGTAGGTATGCGTTTCGACGTTCTGGCCGAAGACCTCGACCGTGCCGCCGGTCTTGCGCACGAGCGTGGAGATGATGCCGATCGTCGTCGACTTGCCGGCGCCGTTCGCGCCCAGCAATGCAAAGAAGTCGCCCTGCGCAACGTCCAGGCTAATGCCGTTGAGCGCGCGGTGACCGTTGCTGTAGGTTTTATGCAGATCGCGGATCGAGATGGCTATTGTCATGCAAGGCGTCTTTCGTCAGGCAGCCGACTGCGGGAAAAAACGCCGCGCAGCATAACAAAACAATCATCGGCCGTCCCGTCGGCCTTGTGTCGCACGCTGCCCGCGTCGCGCCTTTTCCCTTTCTTTGTCGCGGTCTTGTCCTGTGCCTTGCCTGGCCCGCAAAAACGACCGGCCCCTGCGATCTCATCAGGAACCGGTCGCCGTGCTTCCGGAAGCGCGCACATCCGTGTGCACGCTTCAAAATAGTCCCGGGCCGCGCTTTTTGCCAAAAAAAATCTGCTGTTAGAATGCCGGCTTTCCGTCGTTGCCGTCATTTCATGCAGTCCTTTCTGCTCCTGCTGCTCGGCCTAGCCATTCTCGGCGCCTGCATCTGGATCCTGCATCGGATCCAGATGCGCCGGACCGTCGAAAACGCCGACCTGACTGCGCCGCTCGATGCGCTGGGCGAGTCACGCCTGCCGGACTTTGCGGGAGCCGTGTCGTCAACCCCTGCCAGCAGCAGCGCCAGCGTTCCTCCCGCCGCAGCATCGGAAACAAGTTCGGCGTCGGGGCACGTCGCTGCGCCCGTCTCCGGGAATGTTATTGAATCCCTCTCCGCACGCGTTGCCGAGCCACCCGCGCAGACCGCGACTGCGGTCTCCGGGCGCATCGTCGAGGCGATCACTGGCCAAGAGCCGGCGCGCGACGCCACCAGCGGGCCAGGTCCAGCCGCGACGACAACCGAACTGATCACCTCCGTCCCGCATCTGGCGTCCGGGTTCATTTCAGGCCCGCTACCGGCAGCGAACGACTGGCTCGCGCAAATCCGCAGCTTGCGCGAAAGCGGCGACATGGATGCGGCGCTCGAGATGAGCCGCGCGCAGTTTCCAAAAACACAGGCCTTCCAGCAGGCGGCCATCATCCTGCGCCAGCAGATTCGTGAAGCGCTCGAACAGTTCCAGCCGGTCGATGCGCTGCTGCGCGAGCTTTACCACACCGCCGCGCTCGCCGACCTGTTTCGCACAAGCAGTTCGCACAAGCCACAGCAACCGCAGGCCGCGCTTGCAGCCATTCGCACGCATGCCTTCGCGTATGCGGATCTCGGCCACGTGCGGCTGAAGCTGCTTAACAAGAGCGACGTGCGCGCACTCGAGCAACTCTGGGGCGCACCGGCCGCTCATCGCCATGCCGAAGACGTACTCGGTGAAGACTGGCTGAAATGGTGCCGCTCGCGGTGAACATCCGTAGTGCTGCCAGCGAGCGGCGCTCGCATCGCCCTCGCCCGGCGCATCGGGCATAATGCGAGCCGTTCGCCGACCCGAGTCCGTATTCATGCAGGAACGTCGCAGCGCCCCCGACAGCACCGAGCTCTCGCCGGAACTCGTCCAGAAAGGCAAAACCCGCCTCGAAGCCGAAATCCGCCTGATCGAAAGCTGGATGGCACAGCTCGAAGGCACGCGTCCGGACAACACCGAAATGCTCGCCGCCCGCAAGAACTACATGGATATGTTGCAGAGCCGCCGCGACCTGCTGCAAAGCCTGCAACGCCACCGCCCTGCCTGACCTACCGGAATACTCCACGATGCTGACACGACTCCAGGCCGAAACGATGCTGACGCTACAGGCGCAGATGAATGCGAAGGTCAACCCCGACTGGATCAATGCCGCGTATCCCTACCTGCGAGCCGTCGTCGTCGAGGGCGCCGAAGCGATGGAGCATCACGGCTGGAAGTGGTGGAAGAAACAGGAGCGCGATCTCGCGCAGCTGCAGATGGAACTCGTCGACATCTGGCACTTCACGCTGTCGCACATGTTGCTGCAGCGCCGGGGCGACCAGGACAAGGCGCTTGCCGACCTGCTCGCACCCGATTTCACCGCCAGCATCCGCTTCGATGGCCGCGACTACGTGCTCACGGAACTCGACCTGATCGCGAAGATGGAACTGATGATCGGCCTCGCGGCTGCGCGACGTATCAGCCTGCCGCTGTTCGAGGCCTTGCTGAAGGACTGCGGCATGGACTGGAAGGAGCTGTACTGCCAGTACGTTGGCAAGAACGTGCTGAACTTTTTCCGCCAGGACAAGGGCTACAAGCAAGGCACCTACCGCAAGCTTTGGGGCGGACGCGAGGACAATGAGCACCTCGTCGAAATCATGGCGACGCTGAACAGCGAAGACGCCGACTTCCAGCACCGCCTCTACGCGAGCCTGAACGACCGTTACGGCAGCCTCGGTTAGACGGGCGCGTTCGGTCACGACAGGACTCCGCACACCGCTTCCAGCCGTCGAGCTCACGCCTCGGCGCGCATGGCAGCCAGCTGCTGGATGTCCCTGCCCGGCGGATTGCCAAATACACGCGCATATTCCCGGCTGAACTGCGATGGGCTTTCGTAACCGACGCGATACGCCGTGCTGGCCGCATCGCGCATCTCCATCAGCATGATCTGCCGCGCTTCCATCAGGCGCAGGCGTTTCTGGTACTGCAACGGGCTCATCGCCGTGACGGCCTTGAAGTGGGCATGGAACGACGACACGCTCATGCCGATCCGGCTCGCGAGGTCCTCGATGCGTACCGGCTTGTCGAAATTGGATTTCAGCTCGCGGATCGCAAGCCCGATCCGCTGCATCGAACTCCCAGCGCGCGCGAGCTGCGCGATTGCCGCTGCGTGGGCACCTGTCAGCAGCCGGTAATACAGTTCGCGCTTGATCAGCGGGGCAAGTAATGGAATGTCCTGGGGCGCCAGCAACAGGCGCGCGAGGCGCAGCGCACAGTCCCCAAGCGATGCGTCCAGTTTGCCGACAAACACGCCGCGCGGCGTAGCACGCTGATGCGGCGGCAGTGCAGGTGACTGGACCAGCAGCTCGGCGAGCTGCGCCTGGTCCAGCTCCACCTGCAGGCAAAGATAGGGTTTCTCGACACTCCCCTCGGTGACCTCCCCGATTACCGGCAGGTCGACCGACACCGCGAGAAACTGCGACGGGCGGTACGCGTACACCTCCTTGTCGAGCAACACGCGCTTGCGGCCCTGCACGATGAAACATACGCACGGCGTGTACACGCTCGGCAGGCGCGCATTGCGTTCGCTGAAGCGGATGCAGTTCACGCCACGTATCGCGGTGGCCTGCGCCCCTTCTCCGCCGCGAGAGAATCGTTCAACGATGGCGGCAAGCGCAGGCATGTCGAACTTGTCCATGGTGCAACGGTTTCCGTGGCGGGCTCGCGGGCAACTATAGCCGCACCCAGAGCACGATCTCCACACATTTGGAGAATCAGGCAATCGCGGAGGAAGTCCATGTATCGGCGCCTGCCAGTCATCGCCTTAATCTGCACCACGTCGGTCAATGACCGCAAAACACCACTTCAGACGAGGAATGCACGATGACGAATGCAACGAACGGCAAGATTGTCCTTATCACCGGCGCGAGCCGCGGCCTCGGCCGCAGCATGGCCCTGCACCTCGCGGACGAGGGCCATGACGTGATCTTCACATACCGCAGCCGCGCAAACGAGGCACAGGCCGTGGTGGAAGAAATCAAGGGCAAGGGACGAACCGCACT
Source organism: Pseudomonadales bacterium (assembly GCA_036405915.1). Classification (GTDB taxonomy): domain Bacteria; phylum Pseudomonadota; class Gammaproteobacteria; order Pseudomonadales; family Pseudohongiellaceae; genus CAILUG01. The sequence continues at coordinate 3,041 of DASWWP010000020.1, read as the reverse complement.
GGCCCTGCAACTGGACGTCACGCGACCCGACTCCTTCACGGACTTCGCGGGCCGCGTACGCGGCGCACTGGAGCCGCTTTGGAATCGCAGCGATTTCGACTACCTGATCAACAATGCCGGCAGCGGCGTGTACAAACCTTTCATGGAAACGACCGACGGCGAATTCACGCGCATGGTGAACGAACACATCAGGGGGCCCTACTTCCTCAGCCAGGCGCTCCTGCCGCTGATGACGGATGGCGGACGCATCCTGAACGTGTCGTCGGGGCTCACGCGCATGACGTTGCCGGGCTTTTCCGCTTACGCGATGATGAAGGCCGCCGTGGAAACAATGTCGTCGTACATCGCGAAGGAACTTGGACCGCGCAGCATCCGCGTCAACACGATCGCGCCGGGCGCCATCGAGACGGACTTCGGTGGCGGCCTCGTACGCGACACACCGGACGTGAACCGCTTCATCGCAAGCAGCACCGCTCTCGGCCGCGTCGGGCTCCCTGACGACATCGGCGGCGCCGTTGCCGCTCTGCTCGACGACCGGGCCGCCTGGATCAATGCGCAGCGCATCGAAGTTTCGGGCGGACAGGGACTGTAATCGCGGGAACCTGCGAAAAAAATGAAGAAGGTAAAGAAAAAGGGGGCTCTGCGCTGCAGAGCCCCCCTGATTGTTTGGCGCGCCCGGCAGGACTCGAACCTGCTACCACCGGCTTAGAAGGCCGATGCTCTATCCAGATGAGCTACGGGCGCCTGGCGAAGCATCGTATCAGAGGAGCCGCTTGCGGTGCTCGGCGCGGGTGACCGCGGCCCGGACTGCGACGTAGCACCGAGCCCTTGCATGGAATGGGGTGACCGACGGGGCTCGAACCCGCGACAACCAGAATCACAATCTGGGACTCTACCAACTGAGCTACGGTCACCATTTTTCGCAAAAACGGCAAAAAGAATTGGTCGGGGTAGAGGGATTTGAACTCTCGACACCCTGCTCCCAAAGCAGGTGCGCTACCAGACTGCGCTATACCCCGAAGTTACTGCACTCGCCCGTACCGTAGGCCGGCTGGAGCGAGGGCGGCATGATACTCACGTAACCCTTTGGCGTCAAAGAACCTTCAACAAAAAAGCGCCGGATTTTCATCAATACCGGAATGACACCTGCAAGTCCTCGTCACCTCGCACGAGCCTGTGCCCCGCCAGGATCGACATCGTGAAGGCTTCCGATCAGCCCTTGTCGATGCGCCAGCCTGTCACGCCGTTCTTGTCCTCGAGCACGACGTTCAGCGCCTTCAATTCGTCACGGATGCGGTCGGCTTCCTTCCAGTCCCGGTTCTCGCGCGCGGCCTTGCGCGCAGCAATCAGCGCTTCGACATGGGCGGCATCGACATCTTCACCGCCACGCAGGAAGTCTTCCGCGGAGGACTGCAGGATGCCGAGGACTCCGCCGAGTTTGCGCAGCAGCGCAGCGAGCCGACGTGCCGCGCCGGCATCATCGTTTCGCAGGCGATTCGACTCACGCGCAAGATCGAACAGCACGCTGACGGCCTCCGGCGTGTTGAAATCGTCCTGCATCGCGGCGTTGAAACGTTGCTCGAAGTCGGTGCCCTCCGCGGGTGTTCCGCCGGTGTCGATGCCTTTCAGTGCGTTGTAGAAACGCGTCAGCGCCGCGGAGGCCGTCTGCAGGTTTTCCTCCGAGTAATTGATCGGGCTTCGGTACTGGCTCGACAGCAGGAAATAACGCACGACTTCAGCCGGATATTTCTTCAGCACTTCGCGCACGGTGAAGAAGTTACCGAGTGACTTCGACATCTTCTCGTTGTCGACGCGCACCGGGCCGTTGTGCATCCACAGGTTCACGAACTTCGCGCCGGTGGCGCCCTCCGACTGCGCGATCTCGTTGTCGTGATGCGGAAACATCAGGTCGCTGCCGCCGCCGTGGATGTCGAAGGTGTGGCCTAGGCATGTCGTCGACATCGCGGAGCACTCGATGTGCCAGCCTGGCCGCCCGAAGCCCCACGGCGAATCCCAACCCGGCTCACCCTGCTTCGCCGCCTTCCACAGCGCGAAATCGCGCGGATCGCGCTTCGACTCGTCGACCTCGATGCGGGCGCCCGCAAGCAGCTCTTCCGGATTCTTGCGCGACAGCTGCGCGTAGTTCGGAAAACTCTGCACGGAGTAATACACGTCGCCATTCGTCGCAGCGTAAGCCTTGCCGTTGGCGATCAGCGTCTGTGTCATCGCAATGATCCCGGCGATGTGGCCCGTGGCACGCGGCTCGATGTCCGGACGCTGGATGCCGAGCGCGGCTTCGTCTTCGTGCGTGAAGCGGATGAAGCGATCGGTCAGCGCATCGAAGGCTTCGCCGTTTTCGTTGGCGCGCCGGATGATCTTGTCGTCGATGTCCGTGATGTTGCGTACATACGTGACGTCATAGCGCGTGCGCAGGTAACGCACAATCACGTCGAAGGCCACGAGCATGCGGGCATGGCCGATATGCATGTAGTCGTAGGTCGTCAGGCCGCAGACATACATCTTCACCTTGCCTGCTTCGAGCGGCGTGAAGGTCTCCTTGGCCTGCGTAAGCGTGTTGTAAATCTTCAGCATGGATTCGTTTGGGCTCCTTCGTCACTCCCGCGAAAGCGGGAATCCAGTGTCGTTGCCCAGGCCAGAAACGACCCTGGGCCCCGGCTGCGCCGGGGCGACGCTCAGTTTTTCTTCCAGGTATCGCGCAGGCCGATCGTCAGGTTGAACACCGGCGCGCCAGGCTTGCTGTCGAAGCGGTCCGCGCAAAAATAGCCTTCCCGCTCGAACTGGAAACGCTCTTCCGGCTGCGCGTTCGCCAGTGCCGGCTCGGCGCGGCAACCGGTCAGCACCTGAAGCGAGTTCGGGTTGATGTGGTCGCGGTAGTCGCCTTCGGCGGCATCCGGCGCTTCGTGCGAGAACAGCTTGTCGTACAGGCGTACTTCCACGGGGATCGAGGCCTCCGCGGGCACCCAGTGGATCACGCCCTTGACCTTGCGATCCGCCGGATTGCTGCCGAGCGTCGCCATGTC